>CAZKCX010000095.1:0-13772 GCA_964550865.1 uncultured Planctomycetales bacterium | reverse complement strand
CGTAGGCCGTCCCTTCGACATGGACGGTACGTTGGCGGACGTGCTCGTGACCGATGTCGACGGCGAGTTCCTCTACATGCGCCAGGCGGTGTTCGATAGCGACCTGAAGCAAGAGAAGGCCCCGCGGATCACCGTGATGGGGGATCGCAAGATGGGCCGACACGTCATGGCGACGGCCGGCTTGCTCGACGACAACTGGTGGAACCGTACCTTCTGGATGTTCACCGAGCGTTGGCCCGGATTCTACATCGCCAACCAGTCGCCCAAGGCGGGCCAGCTGCTCGTCTTCGACGACGAGTCCACCTATGCCGTGAAGTGCTACACCAGGCGGAATCGCCACAGCCCGATGTTCTTCCCCGGCAAGGAGGGCTATCTGCTCTTCGCCGACGACAACGAGAACGAGCCGATGCTCTATCCCGGCGAGGGCGAGCTCAAGCCGATGGAGTGGCTGCCCAAGCTCCACCGGCGCCAAGGGTGGGAGCTGGACGATCCGGCGAAGGACCGCGACAAGGGTCCCGGCTTCTCACGGGCCAAGCCCACGAAATGGCAGCAGTGGGTGCCGATCCGCATCCGCGCGATGGTGCTTGCGGGTAATCGCCTCTTCGTCGCCGGTCCGCCCGACGTGTTGGAGGAAGGCGACCCGCTCGCCGCGTTCGAGGGCCGCAAGGGCGCCAAGCTGCGGGTCGTCTCGACGAAGGACGGGGCGAGCCTCGCGGAGTGCTCGCTCGATGCGCCGCCGGTCTTCGATGGCATGATCGCCGCCGGCGGGCGACTCTTCGTCACGCTCCGTGACGGACGCGTCGTCTGCATGGCCGGTTCGTAGAGGTGTGAAGAGGGAGATATGGACTCGATGCGTACATCACATTTGCTGTCGGGCCGGCTCGTCCTGGCCATCGGGGTCTTTCTGGGCCTTACGACCCGCGCGGAAACCTCCTCGGTTGAGGCGCGAGCGAGGGGAATCCTCGAGGCGACGGGCATCCAAGGCGGGCTTGTCGTTCATCTCGGTTGCGGGGACGGCAAGTTGACGGCCGCCCTCGGGGCGAAGCCGGGCTTCCTCGTCCACGGCCTGGCGACGAACGAACAGGACCTGACCATCGCGCGGGCGCTCGCCCGCAAGAAAGGGCTCTACGGCAAGGTCTCGATCGATCGTCTGAACGCTCCGTCGCTGCCCTACGTCGACAACCTCGTGACGCTGCTGATTGCCGATGACCTCGACGGCATCGCGAAGGAAGAAGTGCTGCGCGTCCTCGCGCCGAAGGGCGTGGCGTACCTGAAGGAAGGCGGCAAGTGGACACGCACCGTCAAGCCGCGCCCGAACGAGATCGACGAGTGGACGCACTACCTCTACGACGAGAGCGGCAACGCCGTCTCGCACGACACCGTCGTCGGGCCGCTCCGCCGGATGCAGTGGGTAGGCAGCCCGCGATGGTCTCGTCACCACGATCGGATGGCCAGCATGAGCGCGCTGGTCTCGGCCAATGGCCGCATCTTCTACATCCTGGACGAAGGCCCGACATCGACCGTCCAGCTCCCGCCGGATTGGAAGCTCATCGCCCGCGACGCCTTCAACGGCGTGATCCTCTGGAAGCGCTCGATCCCCGAGTGGTGGCCGCACCTGTGGCCGTTCAAGAGCGGTCCGGCGCAGCTGCCGCGCAAGCTCGTCGCCGTCGGCGGTGAGGTCTACGTCCCGCTTGGGCTCTATGCCCCGTTGAGCGCCCTGGACGCGGCGACGGGCAAGGTTCTTCGCACCTACGATGGTACGAAGGCGACCGAAGAGGTGATCGCCTCCGACGGCGTGCTCTTCCTGCTCGTCAACGAGTCGGGCGAGCGGATGAAGTCCTATAGGCCCGTCCATCGGAACATCGGGGCGGCGAAGAAGCGCGTTGCGCACGAATGGCCCTGGGACGAGAAGGATCGCAAAATCATGGCCGTCCGCGCCGGGGATGGCGATGTACTGTGGACGGCAACGTCGCCCGTCGTCCCGCTGACACTCGCGGCGGACGGTGCGTGCGTCTACTTCCACGACGGCGGACGGATCGTCTGCCTCAACCGCAAGACGGGGGAGCGGAGGTGGCAGTCCGAGGAGATCGACACCCGCAGTCCGCTGCCGACCGCCTTCGCGCCGACGCTGGTCGTCTACGAAGACGTGGTCGTCTTCGGCGGCGGCGGGCGGACGATGACGGGCGTCTGCGCCAGGACGGGCAAGACGCTGTGGACGGGCGAGCATCCGCCGTCCGGCCACAACTGTCCGCGAGACATCCTCGTCGTGGACGGACTCGTCTGGTCGGGGGCGATCGCCGGCGGACGGCATTCCGGGATCTTCAAGGGGCTTGACCCGCGGACGGGCGAGGTCAAGCGCGAGTTCCCGCCCGACGTGGAGACCTACTGGTTCCACCATCGGTGCTACCGCTCGAAGGCCACGGAGAACTTCATCCTCCCCTCGCGGACAGGCATCGAGTTCGTCGACGTGCGGGCCAAGTCGTGGGAGTGCCATCACTGGGTCCGCGGCGGCTGCATCTACGGCGTCATGCCCTGCAACGGCCTGGTCTATGCCCCACCGCACGATTGTGCGTGCTACCTCGAGGCGAAGCTCTCGGGCTTCTGCTCGCTCGCCCCGGCCGCCAAGAAGCCGGCAGCGAAGCTGGGAGCGGACGAACGCCTGACGCGCGGCCCGGCCTACGGTAAGCCCGTCGCGGGCGACGGCGAGAGGGCAAAACCCTCCGATTGGCCCACGTATCGATACGACGCCGCCCGAAGCGGCTGCACGCCGACGCCCGTCCGGAACGGGCTTGCCCCGAAATGGCAGACCGATCTCGGCGGCAAGTTGTCGAGCCCCGTCATCGCCGAGGGAAAGATCTTCGTCGCCTCGGTCGACACGCACACGCTGTTCGCCCTGGACGAGGAGACCGGGCGAACGGTCTGGCAGTTCACGGCCGGCGGGCGCATCGATTCCCCGCCGACGGTCTACCAGGGCCGAGCGCTGTTCGGCTCGGCCGACGGGTGCGTCTACTGCCTCCGCGCCTCCGACGGAGCGCTCGTCTGGCGATTCCGCGCCGCGCCCGCCGACCGCCGCCTCGTCTCGTTCGAGCAGCTCGAGTCGGTCTGGCCCGTGCATGGCAGTGTGCTCGTGGAGAAGGGCGTCGCGTATTTTGTCGCCGGGCGGTCGATGTTTCTCGATGGCGGGATGACGCTGTACCGACTCGATCCGAAGACCGGCGAGATGCTCTCGGCCACCGCGCTCGACGAGCGCGATCCGGAGACTCAGGAGAATCTCCAGGTCCGCGTGAAGGTGCTGAACATGCCCGTCGCGCTGCCGGACGTCCTCTCGAGCGACGGGAAGAACGTCTACATGCGGTCGCAGCGGTTTGGTCTCGACGGCAGTCGGCCGGAGGCGACGCCGCCGCCGACCGACCCGACGCAACTCGCCTCCATGCAGGCCGGCGAGAACGTCCACCTCTTCTCGCCCGGCGGATTCCTCGACGCCGAATGGTTTCACCGCAACTACTGGGTCTACGGCAGCAACTTCTCGTCCGGCTGCAACTGGTACTTCCGCGCGGGGCGGCACGCGCCGGCCGGGCGTATCCTCGCCTTTGATGAGTCACGCGTCTACGGCTACGGCCGGAAGCCGCAGTACTTCCTCTGGACGACGCCGTTGGAGTACCACCTCTTCGCGACCGGCAAGGACCTGCCCGAGCCGAGCACGCCCGCCGCGCGACGCGGAGGTACGCGCGTCCACGTCGGCAAGTCGCGCAGCCTCAACCCGAGCGGCAAGTCGCTGACGATCATGGCGTGGGTCAAGGCCGAGCGCCCCGATGGTGTGATCTTCGCACGCGGTGGAGGGTCGCACGGCTACGTCCTGGCGCTGCGAAGCGGTCGGCCGCAGCTTTCGATCCGGGCCGAGAACACATTGAGTGCCCTCACAGCAAAGGAGAAGCTCGGCAAGAAGTGGGCGCACGTCGCGGGTGTGCTGACGGAGGAGAAGGAGCTCCATCTCTACGTGAACGGCCGACGCGTGGCCTCCGGCAAGGTCCGCAGCCTGATCACGACCGACCCGCATCAGGACATGGACATCGGCGGCGACGACGGCAGCGGCGTGGGCGATTACCACGCACCATTTGGATTCACGGGTCTGATCGACGAGGTGCGGATCTATCACCGGGCGCTCTCGAGCGAGGAGATCGCCGACCTCTGTGCCGATCCCGCCGAGCAGAGCGAAGACCCTGCGCTGGTTCTTCGCTACTCTTTCGACGACGGTCAGGCGAAGGACCAGTCCGGGGACCACAACGACGGCAAGGTCCAGGCGGCCGAGGTCGTCGACGGCAAGGTCGGCAAGGCGCTCGCCTTCGCCGGCAAGATGCGGGGCAAGATCCCCTTCGACGTTGAGCACCAGTGGTCGCAGACCGTGCCCGTCCATGCCCGGGCGATGGCCGTGGCGGCCGAAACGCTCTTTGTGGCCGGTCCGCCGGATGTGGTCGATGAGGAGCAGATCTTCGACAACCCGGATGACCCGGCCGTCCGCGCCAGGCAGGCCGAGCAACTCGCCGCGCTGAAGGGCGAGAAGGGCGCGATCCTGCTGGCCGTCTCCACCCAGGACGGCAAGATGCTGAGTCAGTACAGGCTCGACGCGCCGCCGTCGTGGGACGGCCTGGCCGCGGCCAACGGCAGGCTGTATCTTTCCACGGAGGCCGGCACAGTGGTGTGCATGGGCGGTGGTTCCTCCGCGGCACGGAACAAGGCTGCAGGCACGAACAAGGACAGCACCCGTAAGGCGAAGCGATCCGGAAGGAGCAAGGCGAGCATGAGCATCGAGAAGGAGCCCTTCGGCACCACGAAGCAAGGCGAGAGCGTCGACCTCTATACGCTGACCAACGCAAACGGCATGCGCGTCCGCATCATGACGTACGGCGGCGTGATCGTCTCGGTCGAGGTGCCCGATCGCGACGGCAAGACCGACGACGTGGTGCTCGGCTTCGAGACGCTCGAGGCATACATCAAGGACAGCCCGCACTTCGGCTGCATCACCGGCCGCTACGGTAACCGCATCGGCAAGGCCCGGTTCACGCTGGACGGCCAGGAGTACACGCTCGCCAAGAACAACGGCGAGAATCACCTGCACGGGGGAATCGACTCGTTCGATCGCAAGGTCTGGGCCACCGAACCCATCGAGAAACCCGACGCCGTCGGGCTCAAGATGAGCTACCTCAGCAAGGACGGCGAGGAGGGCTACCCCGGCAACCTCAATTGCACGGTGACCTATTGGCTCACCAACGACGACGAGCTGCGGATCGACTACGAGGCCACCACCGACAAGCCGACGGTGGTCAACCTCACCAACCACAGCTACTTCAACCTGGCCGGCGCGGGCAACGGCACGATCCTCGACCACGTGCTGACGATCCACGCCGATCGCTTCACGCCGACGGACGACGGGCAGATCCCGACGGGCGAGCTGCGACCGGTCGAGGGCACGCCCTTTGACTTCCGCAGGCGTACGCCGATCGGCAAGCGGATCGACGCCGACGACGAGCAGATTCGCTTCGGCAGCGGCTACGACCACAACTTCGTCCTAAACAGCCAGGACGGTTCGCTCGCCCTCGCGGCCGAGGTCTACGAGCCGAAGACGGGGCGCGTCATGCGCGTGTTGACCACCGAGCCCGGCGTCCAGCTCTACACGGGCAACTTCCTCAACGGCCGGCTCGTCGGCAAGGGCGGCAAGACGTACCCGCGTCGCGGCGCGCTTTGCCTGGAGACGCAGCACTACCCCGACTCGCCGAACAAGCCCGAGTTCCCGTCCACCGTCCTCCGCCCTGGCGAGACGTACAAGACCACGACGGTGTACGCGTTTTCGGCGAGGTGAGTGGGGATGATGCTCGGAATCGAGGGGTCGGGAATGCTTGGCGTACTATTCAGAGCCGGGCCGGCTCCCGCGGCCTAGCCGCGTCGCGTTCGGCGACGTAGGCGAAGCCGGGTCCTCGGCCCGGTCGGTCTCTTTCGACAGCGCACATCGACCGGCCTGGGGACAGGCCGGCTCGGAGGAGTCTGGTAAGGTGCGTCTCGGCGCACCACGGGTGGCAGGCCCACACCGCAGGGGTGGGCAGGAAGCATGCGAATGACACTCGCAGTGTGAGCGGACAAGGGCTCCCCAGCAGTCCTGGCTGACGCAATGATACCCGTAGGATTCAACGCGAAGATCGTAGCCATGCCGGAGGACTGGCTGGCCAATCCTCGGGTCGAAGAGATTCTGTCGGTGAGTGAGTGCATCTTGACTTCGGTTGCCCGAGCCGCGGGATTCATCCCGCGCGGCCCGAGTCGCCGCGCAGCATGAATGCTGCGGCTCGGGCAGATCACGCTATGCACGACGGCCCTGCAACGATCCGTTGGATGCACCCGCAGCCTGGCGGATCGACGAACGCCCGCGCGCACCCTGTCGCCCCAAGGACTTACAATACGAGGTGTCAAACTTGGGCTAGGATTACGTGGCTGCCATGCTGATGGACCTTCCGGTAGCCAAACGTCCGTTCCATAGCCCGGATGAGATCACGTCCCGACAAGTCGCGGGGCAGCTTCATGAGGTGATGACGACCTCGTCGCGAACGAGATGGAGTCGGATCCGACGGGGACGTGAGGATTCGTCGAAGTAGTATCCCTTGACGGCCTCCAACACGTTGTCGCGGAGATCGTCCCAGCTATCGCCTTGGGTGAAGATGTCCTCACCCAGACACTCGGCCACATAGCCCCCGTCGGCCTCCTGGGTTACCTGGAATACCAACTCATCCATCACGGGTCCTCCTGGATGCAGAGATGCGCCATCCCTGCCCCATATACTTCTCCCATTTCCATTTCCTTGAGCGCATAGCAAGGCGCAAGGATAGAGGGGCTGCGAATCCTCGGCGACACCCACTCGGAGCCGGGGCGTCCATGGAGCACGGGCGCCTTGCCCGTAAGAAACCATGGGCAAGATGCCCATGCTACAGGCGCTGCCGTCCTTGGGAACTCATGGGCAAGATGCCCATGCTACAGGCGCCGCCGTCCTTGAGAACCCAAGGGCAAGATGCCCATGCTACGTTCGCTCACTCGCCGAAATGCTTCTTGAGAAACGGCACCGTCTTCTCGTGGTGCCAGGAGTGCGGGCCGTCGAAGAAGTCCGCCTCGATTCGGTCCGGCACACCCAGCAGCGCGTAGACCTCTTTGAGCTTCGCGAAGCCCTTACGCGCCGGGCCGATGGGGAAGATCCGGTCGTTGATCCCGTTGATGAGCAGCACCGGACGCGGGGCGTGCAGGGCGACGACCTCGGTCATCTCGCCGTACTGCATCACGCCCGGTAGGCAGTTGCAGACGCAGTGATGGATGGAATAGATGCTCGCGCGGTAGCTCGAGAACGCCCCGCCGATCATCGCCAGCTTGACGCGGTCGTCCAGGATCGGCAGGTACGTCGTCAGCGTCCCGCCGCCCGAGAGGCCCGCCGCGCCGATGCGGTCCGGGTCGACCTCGTCGCGTGTCAGCAGGAAATCGATCAGACGCATCGCGTCCCAACACCGAAGCCCCATCGGCGTCATGCCCATCAGGAATGTATTCATCGTCACACGGAGGCAACTACGCCGATTGCCTGCGCCGCGATCCTGGTCGGCGGCCGTCTCGTCCCATCCGCGGACGACCGGCGCGATCGTCACGTACCCGTGCTCGGCCAGGTAGACGGCGTAGTCGAGATCGTGCGCGCGGCACTTGGCCCGCTCCTTCTCCGAGCCCTCGCGGATGTACGGGTAGATCCCGCTGTGGCCGTGCTGGCATACGATCGCCGGCGCCCGGCCCTTGAGCCCCTTCGGGACGAAGAAGTACGCCGGGCACCAGTAGTTCTCCTGCGTTCGAACGTAGATCTTGTGCCGGACGAGCTTCGGGAAGTCCTTCTTCTCGTGCCATCGCACGTCGAGCGGGACGCGCTTCGGCATGCGGCCGAGAAGCTCGAGCATCTTGGCGTGAAACTTCGCCCGCCAGGCCTTGTGCTCCTCCACCGTCTTGGCGTCCCATTGCATCTTGAGTTCGGTGTTGTCGGCCAGGGTCTGAAACGCCGGCATGGCCTCGCAGTTGACGGATGGACCCATGGGCTCTTCCTTTTCCGCTGCCGGGGCGAGGGCAGTAAGCAGCGCAGCGAGTACTGCACAGGCGATCGGTGATGGGCCATCCAAGCGGCAATGTGATGGGAAACCAAGCGGCTTGCAGCACTGGTTGAACGGTGCATCGTGCGAAGACACCACCTGGGTGGCCCATGGCTTCAGGCGTGGGGAACGCGAATCTTGCATCGAATTCGTGTCCCCCACCTCTGAAGAGGCGGGCCACCCGGAGCGATCGAAGCGTCTGTGCATTTGAGAACTTGGCATGGGGGTCTTCGGTGTCATGTAGCTTTTCCTTCGGGTGAATACTTTTCGGCGTCCGTCTCAAACGATCGGGTCCGTCGCCTCCGACTCCTCAGGCTCGATGTGTACCACCACATCGCGGACCATCGCTTCGGCGGTCTCGGTCTCGTCGACGATCACGTGGTCGGCCCCGGCCTTGAGGGCGGCCTCGCCGCCCCGGACGAAACTCGCGCGGGCGGCGATGTAGATGTCGGGCCGATGCCGCCGCGCGATGGCGCAAGCGCGGAGCACGGCGGCCTCGTCGGGAATCGTCAGGATCAGCGCGTCGGCGTGGTCGATCCCGGCCGACTCGAGCACCTCGCGGTTCGAGACGTCGCCGAAGACGAAGCGCTTGCCCTGGCGACCTTCGCGTTCGACCGTCTTCATGTTGAGTTCGACGACGGCGTACGACAACCCTCGGTCCTGCAGGCGATCCACGATCTGCCGGCCGACGGGTCCAAAGCCCGCGACGACCACGTGCTTGGCGTCCGGCGAAAGGTGCTGCGGATCGCTCGGGGGCTCGGTCAGCGGCGAGGACCGTGCCCACGGCGCCGTGCCGAGGTGGGCGAGACGGACGCTCAGTCGTTGCCCGAGAGAAATGAGCGACGGCGTGACGATCAGCGAGACGACGACGACACCGATGATCACCGCGAGTTGGGATGGGCCAATGAGCTTCACCTCTGTGGCCGAGGCGAGCAGCACCAGACTGAACTCGCCCGCCTGGGCGAGGATCATGCCCACCGCCAGTGCGCTCCCGAACGTGGCCCCGCACGCCCAACACGTCCCGGTGATTACGGCGCCCTTGAGCAACAAGAGCATGGACAGTGCCAGCAACACGACCCACCAGTACTGGAGGATGACGGCCGGGTCGAGCTTCATGCCGACCGTCGTGAAGAAGACGGCGATGAAGACGTCTCGCAGCGGGCCGATCTGGCCGCTGAGGTGATGGCGGAACGGCGTGCCGGCGAGGATGAACCCGCCGAGGAACGCGCCCATCTCGAGGCTGAAGCCGAGCGCCTCGGCCGCGACGGCCGTTCCGAGGGCGGCCGCCACGCCGATCACCATGAGGACCTCGGTCGAGCGCGACTTGAGCGCCTCGCCGAACACGCGCGGTAGGATGATCCCGCCGGCGATGGCGACGAGGACGATGCCTCCCAGCCGCAACATCGCATCGAGCGCGGAACGCAGCCACGTTTGGGCCGCGGCAGCGGACTCGGCAGACTGTGAGACCGCCGCGGTCGCGCCCCCCGCCCACTTGGCCAGAAGCGGCATCGCCGCGAGCATCCCGAGCACCGCCAGGTCCTGGATGACCAGCGTCGCCAGGCTGAGGCGTCCCGTGATCCGCTGTAGCTCGCGCCGGTCGGCCAGAATCCGAAGCACGACCGCCGTCGAGGAGAGCGACAGCGCCATGGCAACGGCCAACGCACCGGGTGCTGAGAGCCCGAACGTCATCGCCACCGGCCAGGCCAGCATCGTGCAGAACACCACGCACCCAGAGCCCGAAAGCACGATCTGAGCCAGCCGGTACCTGAGCGCCGAGAGGTGCAGCTCCAACCCAATGCCGAACAGCAGGAGCACAATCGCGAGATGCAGAATTACCCCCAGCCCCTGCGGGTCGGGCACGAGACGCACCGCGCGCGGCCCGACGATCGCGCCGGCGATGAGGTAGGCGGGGATGACGGCCAGGCGCAGCCGCTGCATGACCAGTGCGACCAGGCTGGCCGTCGTGAGGATCACGACCAGGTCGCGGACGACCGCCTGCTCAAACGGGTTGATCGCGGCCAAGATTGATATCGGGTCGGTCATGGGCATACCGGGCAATCTTCGCTTGCCGGTCGAGGCTCCGTCAAGCCGGTTGTCCGTTTGACGGTCGCTTCGGTGTGTTCGAAGTCGAACGGGACTCTCGCCCGTCGGTTGCCACGAATGGCCGCGACGTCGATCCACCGGCCATATCGTAGGATCTGGACGCAAGCGTCGGTGAGCGAGAGGTCCTCCTCGGCGTGACCGTACACAACGACGCGGTCCACCTTGACGGGCTGAGCGATGTCGATGCGGACCCAATGCGGTAGGGCGGAACGGGCGGACGCCCATCGGCTCTCCGGGTCGCTCCGATTTCCGTCGAGCAGCTTGCCGGGACCGAAACGAGGGGAATAGAGCGCTGAGTCCGCACGGATTGTGCAGGACACCCGTTCAACGTCCGATAATACAGACAGTGGGTGGCCTAGGCATCCAAGTGAAACAAGGATTAGGGGGAAGGGGCCAAGGGTGGTGCGGCGGATGCGCCGTCGCAGAAACATGCGCAGGAGTATAGGCCAGGTCGGTCGGCCACTACCAGACCCGATGCAAGGGCACGGCCCTAAAGGCAGGGGTTGGGCGAGACGATGAAGTGCGCATACGTATGTCTTGGAAAGAACTGCTGACAGACCGATTGCTTGCTGCCGTGGATGATGGAGGCGCCTGGGGGTACCGCGCGGATGCAGCACCATGTGCCGAACCCACAGCTTTGGCCGCGTTGGCTTTGTCGTCCGATCTGGGCAAGAGCGGGCCGTCGCGATCCGGACTGGAGTGGCTTGCGAAGATCCAACACCGCGACGGCAGCTTGCCGGTCTCTGCGGAGGTCGAGGCTCCCGGGTGGCCGACGCCGCTCGCGATCCTAGCATGGATGCAGAGCGGGCCGGTCGACGGATCGCCCTTCGAGGCAAACCTGCGGCGGGCCGTCCGATGGCTCATCGCGCAAGAAGGCGTGAAGCTCCAGGGCCAAGGCGTCAATTATGCGCATGACGGCATGCTTGTCGGTTGGCCTTGGGTGAAGGGCACGCACTCGTGGGTGGAGCCGACGGCCTACGGCATCCTCGCGCTGAAGGCGTGCGGAATGGCGGATCACCCACGCGTACGTGAGGGTGTGCGGGTCCTCGTCGACCGGATCATCCCCAGCGGCGGGCTCAACTACGGAAACAAGCGCGTCCTTGCCAACGTCCTCCGACCGTTTCCCGCACCGACAGGCACGGCGTTGTGCGCCCTTCATGGCCTGGCCGAAGGCGAGTTGATCGAGCGCTCCATCCGTTATCTCTGCGACGCCTTGCCGACGATTCGGGCACCGCTGAGCCTGAGCTGGGGCATCATGGGTCTCACCGCCTGGGGGCATCGTGCTCCGGAGGCGGATGCCTGGCTCGAGGCCTCGGCGAGGCGGGTTCTCCGCGGAGCGTCGAATCCCCTGCACGAGGCCTTGCTGCTGCTTGCGGCACAACCGCATTGGCCGCTCGTCCCCGAGGGAGTCAAGGAGGCGGCCCATGCGTGATCACACCGGCAAGGACGCATCGAGCAAAGCTCAGTGGTCGCCCTCTCGTCGCGAGGTGATTGTCGGCGGGGGTGGCGTGCTGGCCGCCGGGGGCGCGCTGGCCTACGTCGCCCACCTCTCACGGAATGAGAACGGCCTCCAGGCCGAGGTCATGATCCAGAAGGCAATCCAGTACGATCCGACACTCGTCTCGCTTGTCGCCAGCGGCTTGCGGCAAATCGGCGTCACCCGGGAGGAGGTCAAGGGCAAGCGGATCCTCCTCAAGCCGAACCTCGTAGAGACGCACGTCGGACGCGGACACATCAATACAAACCCCACGCTGGTCGTCGCCGCCGCGGAGGCCTTTCGCAAGCTCGACGCCCGTGCGGTCCTGGTCGCCGAAGGACAGGGGCATCGGCGCGATAGCTGGCTCGTGCTGGACGAGTCCGGCATGGGTCGGGCCCTCGACGAGGCCGGGATCCCCTTCGTCGATCTGAATCACGACGACGTCCGCTCGGTCCCCAATACCGGTGGATGGACGAGATTGAAGGAGCTCTATCTGCCGCGGACGCTGCTCGAGGCCGACTGGGTCGTCTCCATGCCGAAGCTCAAGACGCATCACTGGGCGGGTGTTACGTGCTCGATGAAGAACCTCTTCGGCGTGATGCCCGGCATCATCTACGGCTGGCCGAAGAACGTGCTCCACCACCAGGGCATCCACGAATCCATCCTAGACATCCACGCCACGGTCCGGCCTGCCCTCTCGATCGTCGACGGGATCGTGGGGATGGAAGGCGACGGGCCCATCATGGGCACGCCCAAGCAGACGAACTGCGTGTTGATGGGTCGCAACCTTCCGGCCGTCGACGCAACCGCCGTGCGCGTCATGGGGCTAAACGTTGATGGGGTTCACTACCTCAGCAAGGCCTCCGGCAAGCTCGGTCCGATCTACGAACGGAACATCGCCCAGCACGGCGAGCCCATCGAATCCGTGCGCACGCGATTCGAGGTGCTCGACTACCCCCACCTGCATGCCGTGGCGCAGGCGTGAAGACCGAACTCGCCACACGTTGGCGCAAGGATTAGCGGGCAGGCTTCGTAGTCGAGTAGGCGAGAACGCCTCGGTAGTAGTCCGCATAGGCACGGTAGTTGGCGATGCTGTCCCCGACGTCGTTCTGCGGGCGGACGGGATTCCAGAATTCCCACCCCCAGCTCACGATGTTCGTGGAGAACCGGCTGGCGAGGTCCAGCTTCATGGCGTTCCTCCTCATGTCGAACGACCAGGGGTACTTCGTGCCCTGCTTTCGGTGATGACGCAGCCGCCGGCCGTACTCGGACCAGTCCTTGGCCCGGTGCTCCACGGTCTCGACGTTACCCCAAAGCTGGGCCCCGCCCGCCTCGCACGCCCGTTGCATCGCGCGGAAGAAGGCCACACGGGTCGCCGTCGTCACGCACTCGCAGTGGACCGCCCCGGAATCCTGGAGCATGACGACGTCGATGCCCGCCTGCCGGATCGTCTCCGTCCACCAGTCACCGTATTCGGCCGGAGTGGCGTAGCGGAAGTCGGCGCGGACATGGTCTTTGTCGGCCAGGAAGAACGGACTGATCGTGAGCTTCGCCGCGGGCGTGGCCCCTCGGGTCAGCCGCCCGATATGGTTGTAGAGCGTGCGGATCTTCCGCGACTTTTCGCCCCACTCCATGTAGATTTCGTAGTTGATGTACCAGCCCCAGAACGACGGATGGTGCGCGTAGCGGCGCGTGATGCGCTCCACGCGCTTCCGCTCCAACTCCATCAACGCCGGGATGTCCCACCGGGCATACCACTCGTGGACCCACGAGGTCTCGATGATCACGCGCCAGCCGTGACGGTCGGCCTGGGCGAAGATCCGCTCCAGTAGCGTGTCGTCGGGATCGTCCGCCAAGGGCATCGTACCGAGCAGCCAGAGGAGGTTCATCCCGACGTCGCCCATGGCGTCGAGCGTTCGCTCGAGGTGCGGACCGTCGGTCTTGGGATGAATCCACCAGAGCACGCCACGGATCAGCGGCCGGCATTGTGGCGGGGGGAGGATTGGAGACTCCGCCAATGCGTTGGGGGAGCTCAGACC
>CAZKCX010000094.1:0-13792 GCA_964550865.1 uncultured Planctomycetales bacterium | reverse complement strand
GAGAGCGAGCAGAATGCTTGGGTATGGCCGACTTGTTGCCGGCACGATTTGCGTCGCCCTGGCTTGGACCGCGGTGGGCTGCAACAAGCATGAAGACCTGAAGGTCTTCCTTCGTGCCCACGAGCATGAGGTCTCGGCCAGCGAGTACCGCGTTCAACCCCCGGATGCGCTCTTGGTCAGCGCGCCGGGGTGTCCGGAGGTCGACGGCGATATGCAGGTCGTCCGCGTCGACGGGTGCATCGACCTTCGCCTGCTCGGCGAGGTCCGCGTGGTCGGCCTGACGCCGTCGGAGGTCTCCGCAAAGCTCGAGAAGCTGCTTAGGAAGTACTACGTCGATCCGAAGGTCCACGTCCGCGTCGGCGGGTACAACAGCAAGAAGTACTACGTCCTGGGCGAGGTGGCCTCCCCGGGGCCCAGGCCCTATACGGGCCGCGATACCTTGATGGACGCGCTGGCGGATTCACCGCCGAGCTTCCTCGCCTGGCGGAGCAACATCAAGGTTATTCGTCCCAGCGAGGCGGAGGGGGAACGCCACACCATCACCGTGGACCTGGACAAGATGATCCTCCTCGGCGATACGCGGATGAACATGCTCCTCCAAGAGGGCGACATCGTCTACGTCCCGCCGACGCCGCTGGCATGGGTCGGATTGCGGATTCGCGAATTGCTCTGGCCCGTCGAGCCGGTCATGAATGCGTACACCGCGCCCGCGGGAGTGATCGACGCGCACGACACGTACCGCTACCACGACGAGCGACGGAACTACTACGAGCGATACGACGACGACGACGAGAAGGCGTGGCGCAAGATTCTGCTTCGCTGATCGGCGAGGGGTATCCTCGTCCGGCGCGGACGGATGCACAGAATAGGAGACGTGCTGGTGAGCGGCAGTGATCTCGAAAACACGCAGGACGTCCGGCACGTGCTGAACAACGTGCTGGCCGTCGCTCGTCGCCGACGCTGGGTCTTCATCCTGCCGACGTCGCTTGCCGTCACGGCGGCGCTGGTCTACTCGTTCACGTACCCGCGATCCTACATGGCCAAGAGCATGTTCGAGCGTCGCGACAGCGCCGTCATGTCGAACCTGATTCGCTCGTACCAGTACAACCCCTATACGTTCGCCAAGCTGCGCGGGTCGATCTACGTGGACCTCAAGGGTTACAAGTCGGTCGAGAAGGCCGTCAACGAGCTCGGCCTCGACAAGGACCTGCCTCGCGATGCGGAGGGCAACCTCTCCGAGGAAGGCGAGCGGATCAAGCAGACCATGATCAATCGGTTCTCGGAGAAGTGCGAGGTCTACCTCCAGGACAAGAGCGACACCCGAGACCTGGTGACCATCCAGCTGCCCAGCCAGGACCCGGAGCTGGCCGCCGCCCTCCTGACACGTTTGCGCGACAACTACATCCAGGACATGCAGGAAAAGATGAATCAGCTCCTCCGGGCGGCCTTGGAGTACTGGGAGGGTGTCGCCGAGGAGAAGCGGGCCAGGGTCGAGGACCTCCAAGCGAAGCACGATTCGTTCGTGGCGATGTTCACCGGCTTGGACCCGGCCAATCCCGTCGCCGTGGATGCTCAACTCCGGTCCCTTAAGGCACAGAGGGAAGACGTGGAGAGGCGCATCGACGCCCTCCGGCTAGACATCGCCAACAACGAGGAGATCCTTGGGATGGCCCAGCCGACCAGCCGTCCGAAGGATCGATCCAAGTCCCCGGAGGTGCTCGCCGTGCGCGTCGCCGAGCCGCCGACGAAGCCCAACCCGGAATACGCGGAGATCGAGACGAAGATCCAGGCGATTCGCGATCGCATCCTCGAGCTCAAGATGACCATGACCGAGGAGCACCCGACCATCCAGCGGATGCGTCTAAAGATCGCGCAACTCGAGCAGGAACTCGCACGGACGCCACCGGCCATCCCGATCGAGTCCCCGCCTGCGTCGCACGCGGCCGCCCTGGAGCCCGATCAGAACGAACCGAGTGTCTTGGAACGCGTTCGCCAGGCCGAACGGGCCAAGGCCGAGGTCGCGATCCGGTCGCTCAAGACTCGACTCACCACGGCCGAACGAGAGCTCCAATCGTTGGCCGAGCGGATCAAGGACTACACGGCGAAGAAGGCCGCCATGGTCCAACGGCGTGATGAGTTCGTGGCCCTCAAGGAAAACCTCGAGATCGCAAAGGGCGACCTGAAGAAGGAGAAGGAGCGCGTGCACAATGTCGCCCAGCTCCTCAACGCCACGAAGAGCCGCCGAGGCATCGTCTTCACGGTCTTGGAGGACACGCGGGTCTCGCCGAAGCCCGTCTCGCCGAAGCTGGAGCGTCTGCTGATGCTCAACATCGGCTTCGGGATTGCCGTGGGGCTCGGCTTCGTTCTGCTGTTCGAGCTGCTGGACCCGACCTTCCGCACCACGGCACAGGTGGCCGAGGTCCTCAAGCTGCCCGTCCTGCAGAGCCTGGGCGAAATCATCCTACCGGAGGTCCGGCGGAAGCGGCTCGCCAAGCAGGTCGTCCTGCACGCCGTGGCCGTCGTGCTCATCGGGCTGGCGTGCCTGACCGGCGGGTTGGTCTACCTCAGCCTGGAGAGGCCCCAGACGTTTGAGAAGATCAAGGAAAACCCGAACTTCCTGAGCCGACAATTGGCGGGCCTGGCGGACGGTCAGTTCTAGCGGACCGTTCGGAGAACGCGACATGGGCAGAATCGCAGACGCACTCAAGAAGGCCGAGCAAGAGCGGGCAGCCGCCGGAGGCGTTGCCGTGGCCGAACCGCCAGGCAACAGCGCCGACGGCTCGGATACGACCACCGCTCCGGCGTCAAGGCCGCAGGACGAAACGATTCGGACGGCGCCGCGAGCCCCCACCGCCGAGACGCTCGACATCGCGGAGGTGGAAGACGGGCTCCGCCGCGCGAGTCCCCTGCTGGTCGCCCTGCACGGCAGCGATTCGATCCTCATCGAGCAATACCGTTCGCTCCGCACGCGGCTGAGCAGCCAGAATCCGCGGCTCCGGTCTCGTGTCTTGACCGTCACGAGCAGCCAGACCGGGGAAGGCAAGAGCGTCACCGTAGGGAATCTCGGCATCGTGATGGCCGAGGTCCGCCACCATCAGATCCTTCTGCTGGATGCCGACTTTCGTCGGGGGACGCTGGCGAAGCTCTTCGGGCTTGAGAACGAGCCCGGCCTGGTCGACGTGCTGCAAGGGGAGACGCACATCGACGAGGTCATCCGGCGGACCATCGTGCCGAATCTCTTCGTCGTGCCGGCCGGCTCCGTGGACGACTCGAACCCGGCGGAGCTGCTCAGCAGCAAACGGGCGGCCGCGATCTTCGACGATCTGCGCGACCGCTACACCTACGTCCTGGTCGACACCCCTCCGAGCTCCGACGTCGCCGACGCGGGTATTGTCGGACAGCTCGCCGATGCGGCATTCCTGGTCATTCACATGGGGAAGACGCCGCAACCCGTGGTCCGAAAGGTCGTCCAAACCCTGCAGGCCAGCCATATCAACCTGCTCGGCTGCGTCCTGACATCCGCCGATGACGCCAGCGTGCCCTACACCGAGTACGAGTACTACGCCTCGACGTCGGGGTGAAGCCTTCCGGCCTCCCGCGATAAGCCTTCGGAGCGACCGCCAATCGGGCATCCATATAAATACGCACCTCTTTAACAGCTTCACATGTCTTGTGACGGGTCGTTCGCTACGTAACCTCCTTCATTACAATCGATTAATCGCAACATATCCCGGGCCATTTCCACGACTTATAACTTAATCGCCCCCGCCCTAAGGCCGATAAATCCAACGCCCGGACCGTGGGTCTGCGCCGGGCGGGCGCGCGGAGCGACGCCGGGCACGCGACGGAGTGCACCCAGCTCCGGTCTGTTTGAAAGGAGCCTGAGCATGTGGCAAGGCCACACCGTTTCGGTCATCTTGCCCACGTACAACGAGCGGGACTCGATCCGACGGATCATCCAGGAGTTCGAGCGAATCGGATACGTGGATGAGATCATCGTCATCAACAACAACGCCGCCGAGGGGACGGCCGAGGAGGTCGCGGCCACGTCCGCGATCCAGGTCTTCGAGCCGGTGCAGGGCTACGGGGCGGCGATTCAACGGGGCTTTCGCGAGGCGACGGGCGATTACCTCTTCGTCTGCGAGCCGGACGGCACGTTCGTCCCGTCCGATGTCATCAAGTTCCTCGCCTACCTGAACGACTTCGACATGGTGATCGGCACGCGCACGTCCCGCGAGTTCATCTGGGAAGGCGCGAACATGGGCCTGATGCTCAAGTGGGGCAACTGGGCCGTCGCCAAGATGCTCGAGTTCCTGTTCAACACGACGCTGCTCACCGACGTGGGCTGCACCTATCGGGTCATCAAGCGCGACGCCCTGGTCAAAATCTGGAACCGCTTCGAGGTGACGGGCTCGCACTTCGGCCCGGAGATGATGCTGCACGTCATCCTCAACGGCATCCGATTCGTGGAGATCCCCGTCAATTACCGCAAGCGCGTCGGGCACTCGATGGTCACGGGGAGCAAGCTCAAGGCCGTCGTTCTGGGTTTGACCATGATCGGAATGATCCTGCGGTATCGATGGATCAGCGCGACGGGCCGTTACGGGCGTCGTCCGCGTAAGCAGACCGCTCCGACACTCGAGCCGCAGCCGGCGATGTCGAGGATGCCGTAGCCGGGGCAAGGAACCGACGGAGCGGGCCACGGACGTGCCCGCGACCAAGCCATGAGCAACCTTCGGAACCGAACCATCGATCCGGGCCGCAGCGAGGCAGACCTGATCTGCCGGAAGGCCTTCGGTCCGCCCGCCGGCCGATACGAGGCGTCGGTGAGCGTCGAGCCGGTTCGGTGGGGTCGCCCGGCGACGACGGGGCTGAGCCTCGCCATCGGATTGCTCGTGCTCTGGGGACTGATCGACCTCCGCTACGGCTACCGGCTGGAGGACTCGGTCCTCTACCTGCCGATCGCCAAGCACCAGCTGCATCCGGGACTGTATCCCGACAGCCCGTTGATCGAGCACCTGCGTCGCATGCCCTATCCGCTGTACAAATCGATGGCCGTCCTGTTCGCGACGCCCGTAGGCGAACACGCCCACATCGCCGCGACCGTCGCCATGCGGTTGCTCTTCGTCGGCGTCTTGTTCGGCTTCATGACGACGCTGACGCGGCAATGGTGGCTCGGGCTGATCGCGGCGACGGGCGTTCTCTTGCAACCGGCCTTTTACGGCACGCTCGCGTGGACGGAGCTAATCAGCCCCGAGCTCGTCCAGAGCGACCTCGGCAAGATCGCCATGATGCTGGCGGTTGTCGCGTATCTCCGCGGCGGCCTCATAACGACCGCGCTGATTCTCGGCGTGGGGTTTCACCTGCATCCCATTTTGAGCCTGTGCGCGGCCGTCCTACTCCTGCCGGATGCGCTCTGGCGTCGGCGCGAGCACGGTGCGGCGCGCCTGATCGGTGCTCTACTGGTCGGCGGCGCGTTGGCGCTGCCGGCGGCCGTCGGCGTGATGCGATCCTTGTCGCTCAGCGTCGCCTCGCCGGGGCGGGATCACGTTGAGATGATCCGGTTCTTCAACTACTTCCACGTGATCCCGAGCGAGTTCCACCGTTGGGAATACGTGGGGTTCTTCGGGCTCGCCGGCGCGGGGACGGTCGCGTTTCTGGTCCTCTGGCCGAAACTGGGGGAGCGCCGGTGGATTCTCCTGCGCATGGGGATCGGCATCGCGCTCTGGTGCGGTGTGGGGCTGGTCACCGCCGAATGGCTCGAGCACACGCTTTTCATGCAGATGATGCCCTTCCGCATCACGTACATGGTGCGGTTGCTGTCCATGGGGCTGATCGTGGCGGCGGCGGGAGACGCCTTGCTCCGCCGCGAAGCGGTCCCGTTCCTGCTTTTGGGCGGTTGGCTTGTCGCGAGCATGATCGCCGTGAAGCTGGTTCCCTGGCTCAGCGTGGCCGTGGCGGCGTGGCTGCTCGCGACGCGGCGCGATCGATCCGCCATGGTGGCGCTCGGTGTTTCGCTCTTGGCGCTCGGGGCGGTTGTATGGATCGACCCGGCGCAGATTCCCAAACTGCAAACGATTCCATGGCCAGCCTTGGCGGTTGTGGGGCTGGGATGGTTGCTCGTCTGGCTCGAGCGAAGCGCCCGAATCCCGACCGATCCGGTTCTCGCTCGGACCGGTTGGCCCTTCACGCACGTCGGCCGCGTGGCCTGGCTGGGCGCGATCGTCCTTGCAGGCATCGTGACGGTGCGGGAAACGCCCAAAGGGGTTTGGAGACCGCGTCTGGCCGCCAGGGCGTGGCTCGATCCGACCGGTCACCGATACGAGGCCGACCCGTGGCAAGACGTGATGCGATGGGCCCGGACGCAGACCAGCCCGGAGGCATCGTTCATCACGCCGCCCGACCTGTTCGGCTGGACCCACTACAGCGAGCGCAACACGCTGGCGACGTATCAACTCGGGATGCAGAGCGTCTGGGACAAGCGATACGCCCCGATCATGCGGCAGCGGCTCACCGATCTCGGTGTGACGGAGCGTTGGGCCCCGGGGCCGAATTACCACGCGTTCAATCCGAAGCGGCTGCTGGGCCTGGCGAGGGTGTATGGCGTCGACTACGTGGTGTGGAAGCGCGCCGAGCCGGCACGCATGCCCTGGCCCATCGCCTACGAAAACGACGCGTATCTCGTGTACGGCCTTCGCGAGGTGAAGACGGCCGAAGCGGACGCCGAACGGCGGCCCAATCCGACAACGCAAGCAGTGGGAGACGTTTCTTCGTGAGTCAGCCCGCACTCCTGGTCGATGAGGTCTGGAAGCGGTTCCGCCTGGGACAGACCGGCGGCAGCCTCCAGGACACCCTACCTCGATTGCTGCGCCGCCTCACGGGACGCGCGCAGGGGGCCACGCAGGACTTCTGGGCCCTGCGAGGCGTCTCGATCGAGGCCCGACCCGGCGAGGTCCTGGGCATCATCGGCCCGAACGGCGCGGGCAAGAGCACACTGCTCAAGCTCCTCTGCGGCATCCTGCGTCCCGACCGTGGCCGAATTCTCACCCGCGGACGGATGTCGGCCCTTATCGAGGTGGGTGCGGGCTTTCACCCCGAGCTCACCGGCCGGGAGAACATCTACCTCAACGGCAGCATCCTGGGCATGACCCGCGCGGAGATCGCCCGCAAGCTCGACGGCATCGTCGACTTCGCGGGGCTGGAGGACTTCATCGACACGCCCATCAAGCGATACAGCTCCGGCATGGTGGCGCGGCTGGGGTTCTCCGTGGCGGCCCAGCTCGAGCCGGACATCCTGCTGGTGGACGAGGTCCTCAGCGTGGGCGACTTCAGCTTCCAGATCAAATGCTTTCGTCGGATGAACGAGATCCGCGAGCGCGGCACGACGGTCGTCTTCGTCAGCCACAACATGCAGGCGGTCTCGACGTTGTGCGACCGCTGCATCGTGCTTCGCCGCGGCGAGATCTTCTACGAAGGCGGCAGCGAGGACGCCACGCGTCGCTACCTCGAGGCCATGGGCGAGCAGCTCTGCATGCCTGCGGAGGACGGCAAGGGCAATCTGCTGACGGTCGAGCGGGCCGAGCTTCTGGATGCAAGCGGTCGGCCGGTGCATATCGTCGAACCGGGCGCGCGCTGCACGGTACGGATGCGTTTGCGCTGTCACGAAGACCTGCCGCATGCCGGGCTTTCGCTGCGGGTGATTCACGACGATCGAACGGCGGTGTTCGACCAGACCACCGCCGTGGACAACGACTTCTACGATCTGCGACGAGGCGAGACCTACGACGCGACCTTCGACCTGACGGCCAACCTGGCCGCGGGGCCCTATGCGGTCGGCATCAACCTCTTCCATCGGCACACGATGGAGTTCTACTTCTGGGCCGACAACGTGCTGCACTTTTCCGTGCCGGGCAAGCGGCTGACGGACAACCTGGTGCACATGGATTGGCGATACGACATCCGGCCGGCGGAGCAGCCGGTTCTGACCGAAGACATGGGGGCACCATGACGAAGAAGCCGATCGAATCGACAGCAAAACACGAGCGACCGCAGAGCGATTCGGCACCGACGCCAAACGTCCGACGAGTCTCCGGGCGCGTTTCCGTGATCATGCCGTGCTACAACGCCGCGGAGTATGTGGGCGAGGCCATCGAGGACGTGCTCCGCCAGACCTACGGCGGCATCGAGCTGATCGTCGTCGACGACGGATCGACCGACGAGTCCACTCGCATCGTGACCGGCTTCGGCTCGCGCGTGCGTCTGATCCGTCAGTCCAATGCCGGGTGCTCGGCCGCGCGCAACGCCGGGCTCGCCTGTGCGACGGGCGATTACGTGGCGTTCCTCGACGCCGACGATCGATGGGACCGCCGATTCGTCGAGACCATGCTCGACGCCCTGAACGAGCCCGACCGGCCGCGGGCCGACCTGGCCTATTGCGGATGGGCGCGGTTCTGGGGCGATCTCGGCACCGCCCGGCCGTTCGTCCCGCGAGACTACGAGGCGCCCGAACACGACAAGATCGCACTGATGCTGCAGTGCTGCCCGTTCCCGATCCACGCCGTCCTCGTGCGTCGGAAGACGTTGCGGGAAGCCGGCGACTTCGATCGGCGGTTTCCGCCGGCGGAGGACTACCATCTGTGGCTGCGCCTGGCCTTGCGGTGCCGGTTTCGCCGCGTGCCGGAGGTGATGGCCTACTACCGCCGACACCCCGCGCAGCAGACGGCCGACGCGTTCCACCCGACGCTCCAGCGCTGGCGGATGCTGAAGGACTTCGTGGCCACCCACGCGGACGCCCTGACGCATATCCCGGAAGGGCAACGCCGCGAGTGGGTCGACGGGCTATTTCGTCGTGAGGGCTACGCCGCCTACTGCCGGCGGGATCTCCCGACGGCGCGGAAGTGCTTTCGCAGGATGGCGATGCTCGGCTTCGGCCTGGACGACCTGAAGCGGATTCTGCCGAGCCTGCTGCCCCTGTCCGTGCACGAGATGCTGTTGCTCTGGCGCGACGCCGCCGTGCGGGACGAAGACGTGCCCGCGATTGTGAGCTGACGAAACGCGAGCCCAGGCGAAACGATGATGCTGCGCGAATCCCATCCCATCGCAAACCGGCCACCGTCGCTGCACGACGACGCACCGGAGCTTTCCGTCGTCATTTGCACGCACAACCGGGCCGCGATGCTCGACGATGCGCTGGAGAGCATCGCCCGGATGCACGTCCCGCCCCGACTTCGGTGGGAACTGCTCGTGGTGGACAACGCCTCGACGGACCACACGGCGAACGTCGTGACGGCCTGGAAGGACCGCCTGCCCCTTCGGTATGTCCACGAGGCCGAGCCGGGCCTGTCGGCTGCGCGGAACCGGGCGCTTCGTGACGTCCAGGCCGAGTGGATCGTCTTCACCGACGACGACGTTCGCGTCGACGGAGAATGGCTTACCGCCCTCGCGAAGGCATGCCGGTGTTGGCCCCAGGCAAGCTATCTGGCCGGGAGGATCCTGCCGACGTACGAGCCGGACCGCCCGGCGTGGTTGACGCCTTCCTGCGAGGCGCTCCTGGCCGGCGTCGTGGTTCGATTCGCGCCGGACGCCGATGCGGGGCCCCTATCGGCCGCACTGCCCAGGCCGATGGGCGCGAACCTCGCATTTCGGGCGGAGGCGCTCCGCGCGATCGGGGGATTTCGCACCGACCTCGGCCGCAACGGCGTCTCCTTGATCGGTGGGGAAGAGGTCGCCGTCCTTGCCGCGCTTGAACGCGCGGACCACCACGGCGTGTATGTCCCCGACGCGGTGGTCCACCACCGAACAAGCACCGATCGCCTCTCTCGGAGATTCCTTGCGCGATACTTCGCCGCCGTCGGGGTGGTCGCGGTCCGGACGGGACAGATCCGCCCGACCGGGGTCCTCGGTCCGCCGCGCTGGATGTTCCCGAAGCTCCTTCGGACCGCATGGGCATCCCTGCCCTTCTGGGTCCTGCCGCCGCGCGAGAGTACCCTCCGCCGGATGCGCAGCTACTGCTTCTATCGGGGCGTGATCAAGGAACTGCTTGCCTGCACATTGCTCCGAGGACGGTCCCGTCGAAGGCTCGCCACGGAAGCGGCCGCCGTTCCCCTCGCTGCGCCGTCGACGTGACGTCGCGGCTTCATTCCGTGCCGAACAACCGCCTGCCGACGTCCCCCAGTCCCGGTTGAATGCGGCCGTCCTCGCCGACGATCGGATCGGACGCGGCGGCGTGAATGGACACCTCGGGATGATCCGTCGCCATGCGCTCCACCGCGACGGGCGTGGCGATGAGGCATACGACACGAACCTGGCGGACGCCCGACTGCTTGAGCACGTCCACGGCCGCGCTGCACGATCCGCCCGTGGCGAGCATCGCGTCCAGCATGACCACGAGCGAGTCGCCGGCGTCGGGGGGAAGCCTGTTGTAGTAGATCACCGGCTCGAACGTCGACTCGTCCCGATAGACACCGAGGTGGCCGACCCGCGCCCAGGGCACGATCCGGAGCGCGCCGTCCAACATCCCCAGCCCCGCGCGGAGGATGGGCACAAGGGTGATGGGCCGCATGATCTGCTGGCCTTCGGCCCAATCCACCGGCGTGGCGACGTCGATGGGCTCCGGCTTCAGGTCCGCCAGGGCCTCGTAGGTCAGCAGCTCCGTCATGCGGACCATGAGATCTCGAAAGCGCGATGACTCGGTGACGCGGTCCCGCGCCTCGGTGAGCAGATGCTGCAGGATCGGATGGGTGACGACCCGCAACGATTTCGTCATCGCCTTACCCCTCCGTGCCGCCGACCGGATCGTCCGCTGTCGCAGCCACGACGGGCCGATCCCGAAGGTGCCGTCTTCGGGCGTGACCGGCTACGGCCAACAACCAGACCGCGCCCATCGTCGCGACGAGCAGGCCGAGCGCGCTGGCCCATTCCCGCTCTTGAAACCCGCGCAGGCCCGGCGCCAGGATGATCCCCTTCCGCAGGAGCGCCAGCCCCACGACCAGGGCCAAGACACCGAGCGTACCCCACCGCCAGGACATCCCCGGATGCCAGCAGAGCAGCGCAAGCGTTGCCAGCACGATCATCTCTCGGCCCAGGGGAAAGACCGCCACGCCAAAGCTGAGCGATCGCGGGATGTTCCGTAACGTCCGCCAGTTCACCTTGGTCCCCGTCGGCGTGCTGACGGCCGTCTTCTCTCCGCCGGGGCCCATGAGCTCGTCCTTGCCGACGGTCACCCAAACGTGGCGGAGATCCGTGGCCAGGGCGGCCTCTCTGCCCATGCGGCGAAGGAGTGAGGCGGCAAGCACCGCGCGGCCGTCGCAGTCTTCGCGTCCCGCATCGAAGACCTCCGCTACCGTGGGCGTGTAGTCCACCGATCCCCACACGTTCCAATCCCAGTCGTAGGGAATCGTCTCGTAGACGAATTGCTCGACACGCTGGTGCAGGGCGCGGTTCGGCAGGTCGGGAGGGACCCGGGCGGCGAACTGCTCGTGCAACGCGGCCAGTCGGGGCTCGTCGGGGTCGATGAGCGCGTCGAGATCGGCCAGACGGCCGATTTGCCGAACGAACAGTCGTGGATTCGGGAAGAGCACGAGGAAGAGCACGGCCAGGAACAAGCCCGTCTTGATCGGGACGCGGGCGAACCAGGGCGCGTCGTTCAGCGCGCGCCAAACCATCGCCAACGAACTTGCCTTCCGGCCTTGGGAACGGTCTGGCCGCACGTAAGATCTCATCGACAGGGTACGGATGGGCCGGCCGAACCTAGTGTACACGTCTCGCCCGGAATGCAAAAGGCGAACGACACGCCGCAGCCGCATCGGGCAAAGGAAGGCTCCGAGTGTGAAGGCGTCTCTGCCTGTCCAAGTTTTCCTTCGGCGCCCGCCGCCTTCCCGGTATAATGCCGGATACTGACGCCGGAGATTCATCTCTCGGAATACGGGACGCCTTCCATCGTCCCGGGAAAGAGCCGATATGCCTCCGCAATCTCCCTCAAACCGGCGCAGCGCCCCCGATCCTTTCGTCCTCATTCTTGGCGTTCTCGCCGGAATCGTCCTGATCGCCGACCTCGTCGGGGTGGTGCTCTTGGCCGTGGATTACGCCGCAGAGGAGGCACCTGCGAGGACGATCTACTTGGCGTCACTCCAACTCCTGCTGCCTGGTCTGATTGCCTCGGCCCTGCTCGGCGGCTTGGCCCTGGGGCTCTACGCGGTGAAGCGAGCAAAGAGTCCCGGCGAGGACGAGGTCCCCAAAGACGACACGCCAGCCGAAGACGGCGGCAGGGTCGCGCAAACGGCCACAACCCCCGGCAATCCCACCGCGGTGGAGGACGGCTCCCGTGCCATGCAGGATGAGATGCTCCAGCTGCTCCGTGAGATCGCCGAGAACTCGCTGCTCTCGGACAACCAGCGCGAAGAGAAGCAGAAGCAGCGTCGCGCGGATGAGGAGCGGTCGCTCGCCGAGCAGGTCGACCGACTGATCGGCCAAGGGGAGTTCCGCCGGGCCGAAGAGATCTGCGAGCAGATGGCCGGAACGTTCGGCGCGCAGGCCGAGCGTCTCCGCAAAGAGATCGAGCAGGCCCGAAAGCAGGCGGAACACCAGGACATCGAGGACGCCCGGCAGAAGGTCACCGATTTGATGAGCCTGGCCGCGTGGGACCAGGTCGAGGATATCACCAAGACCTTGTGGAACCGCTATCCCGGCAGCGAGGGCGTGCAGCAGATGGTCGACTTCGTGCATCGCGAGCGGACGACCTACGAGAAGCAGCAGCGGCAGCGGATGTTCGCGGACATCGAAAGGCACGTCGGGCATCGCAGGTGGGACCAGGCCCACGAGGCCGCCAAGCGTTTCGTCGAGCGGTATGGGGACACGCCCGAGGCGAAGCTCGTGCGCTCCCGGCTGGACACGCTCCGCGCGAACGCCGAGGTCGCCGAGCGCCAGACCATGGCCGAGGAGATCAAGGATCTCGTGCGGAAGCATCGCTTTGACGAGGCCGTCCAACTCGCCCGACGTGTCATCCAGACCTATCCCGACTCCCCGCAAGCGGAGGTCCTCAAGAACCAGCTGCCCCGCCTGGAGACGAAGGCCAAGAGCCTCTGACGCGGTTCGCGCCGTATAGACATCCCTCCACAACCGAGGAGCTTCATCAAGGTCGCCGATCGAGCGGAGGCCCCGCCCTCACCATGACCACACGCCGGTACGAGAAGATCGGTCCCCTCCAACAAGACAGACCCGGGACGGAAGAGCGCGCCCCGGGTCTGACCGTATTCCTTGGAGTTCGTGGCCTTCTACTGCTTCTCGAAATGGAGCATGATGGCCGCGTTGCCGGATGAGGCCTCGGCCGTGATGTCGATCTTGTACTGCCCGACGTCCACGTTGCCCGACGACGTCACCACGGTATCCGGGAAGACCTCCTTGGGCAGCGTGAAGGTGTACGTATCGTCCGCCGACAGCGTCAGCTCGTCCTGGGTCACCCAATACGTACCGTCGTCGAAGCCCGACGGCGGCGAGGGCCAGGTGGCCTCGTAGTCGATGTCGTCGTTGAGCTGCTGCCGATCGGTGCCGTGGTAGAAGATCGTGAAGCTGTAGTCCATGTTCTCGATGTAGGCGCCCAACTCGTCCTTCGGCGGGTTGAAGACCAGGACGAGGTCCTGCGTTCCGTCGAACGGAATCGGCTGCTGATCCGATCCGTTGACGGTCGCGTCATTCACGTCGAAGTCCGTCAGGTCGCCGCCCGCGCCGTACCGGACCAGCTTGGGGATGTTCTTGAAGACGTAGTTGATCATCCGTGTGTATTGCACGGTCGAGC
>CAZKCX010000093.1:7962-13833 GCA_964550865.1 uncultured Planctomycetales bacterium | reverse complement strand
GCCCCGAACGCACCACGGGTACGGATTGGGCGTCAGCGTCGGCTTCTGGTTCGGGTAGTGGATCGTGAGCCCGCACAGCGCGGCGCACTCGTGCATGATGCAGAAAGGACGCCCGTCCTCTCCCGTCTTCGGCGGGACGGCCAGGACCACGCTGCCGCCGTTCTTCCAGTGACGGGGCGGCGCCTCGAAGGTTCCCCGCAGCGTCACGCGTCGGGGAATGGTGAGCTCCGTCACGCGATACCGACCGGCGGGCACCCAGACGATGCCGCCGTCCGCCGAATCCGCCGCTTGGAGCGCGGCCTCGAACGCCTTCGTGGAATCGGTCTTGCCGTCGCCGACCGCGCCGAAGTCCGTCACGCTGAACCAGCCGGAGACCCGTTCCACCATCGGGCGGGTCGTTGCGGTCTCGCCACGGTGCAACGGCGGCGCCGGCTCCGCGGAGACGAGCGGCTCGCCGCCGCTCAGCAAGCAGGCCGAGACCACCCATCCCGCCGAAACCGTCCGGATCGATTGTCCTCGATTCGCCATCGCTTCGCTCCTTGACGCAGCAGCGCGGATTGGACGACGACCCGCACAGCGAAGCGCGCCTCGCCGACCGCTCGGTCCTGATACCGTCACCATGGCGGGAATGCAAGCCAGGTCTCTGCCCGGCCGTTGATTGGGGAAACACCGTGCCAAGGAAGAGACGCGGAAACGCGACTGCGCCGTGAGGGTAAGCAAACCCGAGGGGAGGTCTACGGCAAGCGGACCGTCCTGTGCCGGGAACGAGCGGCCCCGACACAGAAGCCCATTCCGAGCAGGAGCAGCGAGGCCGGTTCCGGTACGATCTCGACCGTGATCGCTTGATAGATCAGCCAGTCGTAGATGTCGTCGTTTATGGGGTAGTTGGAGCCGATGGGCAGCCACGGCCACCATTCCACTCCGTCACCGTCGATGAGGGGATCGATGCTCATGCCGAGGGGATCGACCCATTCGCTGCCCTGCGTGCCCTCCGTCCAGGTATCGTGGACCGCGAAGCCCGGGACGCTCAGCACGTTCGGGTCCTCACCGCCGATCAACGTTTCGGGGAATAGGGCCTGCTCGTACCCGTAGGCCACGACGGTGTGGCCGTAGATCGTGCCTCCGTAGTACAGACCCAGGTTGAGCATCATCGGCCGTCCCGCGTCGATCTCGTCGACGAGCAGCTGGTAGTCCATCTGCCAGATCTCGTGCAGACCTACCAACGGCGCATAGGATTCACTGACGGGCGTCGCGGGGTTGTCCCACTCGATGTACATCTCCAATCCGGACGGGATATTGGGGTATTCCGTGATCCCTCCCGGGACGCTGGTCGCCATGAAGTCGGCGATGCAGTCCTCCGGATGGTCGTACGGGGGATTCGGCTCGGCCACGTGGTTCGGCGAGGCGATCATGTTCCGCGTGGCCTCGGTCTCGACGGAGGCATCGCCGTAGAAGAGATTGCCGTAGCCGGGCAGGCCGTCCCAGTATCCGACGATCATCCCCGCGGAGGTGGGCGAGCATCCGTAGTGCCACAGGTAGTCCGGCACCCCTTCCAACACGGATGCCGCGACATCGGTTGTGGCCACGGCCGGCGCAAGCCAGAGCACCATCAGATAGGGCAACGATCGAGAAGGCATCTTTTCCCACCGATCCGGCACGTCCGCGAGAGCGAAACGTGCCGCGGCAACGTCTTTCGCAGAGCGAGGTTGTGCGTGAAGACCTCTGAGCTCGCAGGAAGGGCACCCCCGCCTCTGTCTAATTAGTACTGGGGTGAAGGCATGAAATCAAGCGCAATCCTCAGCAGATGGCGCCAGATGCGTGCCGCGGACTGTCTCGGGGAATGGGTGCGAAGGCGATTCCATGCCCGGTAATCGCCCGGAACGTTCCATCCGAGGGACGTTTCGGTGTGCGGTGCGAGGTGCAGGTTCCTCCTGTTGACACCGGCGAGCGGGGTTCGTAGCCTTCACAGGCCATGATCGTGCTCATCGACAACTACGATTCGTTCACCTACAACCTCGTCCAGCGGATCGGCGAGCTGGACGCCTCCCGCGAGATGAAGGTCTATCGGAACGATAAGGTGTCGCTCGATCAGATCGAGTCGGACAAGCCCGACCGAGTCATCATCTCGCCGGGGCCGGGCACGCCGCTCGAGGGCGGAATCAGCAACGACGTGATCAAGCACTTCGCCGGCAAGGTCCCTATCCTGGGCGTCTGCCTGGGGCATCAGTGCATCGGCTACGCGTTCGGCGCCGAGATCATTCGCCATGACCGTCTGATGCACGGCAAGACCAGCGAGATCCACCACGACGGGAAGGTCGTCTACCGCGGGTTGAACAACCCCTTCACGGCCACCCGCTATCATTCGCTGATCATCCAGAAGGATACGCTCTGCGACG
This sequence comes from uncultured Planctomycetales bacterium, assembly GCA_964550865.1. Taxonomy (GTDB): domain Bacteria; phylum Planctomycetota; class Phycisphaerae; order UBA1845; family JAFGLZ01; genus JAFGLZ01. The sequence goes on along the minus strand of CAZKCX010000093.1, from coordinate 11,437 downwards.
ATTTCGAGATCACCGCCTGGACGGAACAAGACGAGCTGATGGGCATCCGGCACAAGACGCTTCCCATCGAGGGCGTTCAGTTCCACCCCGAGAGCTTTCTCACGATGGAGGGGCTGAAGCTGCTGGCGAACTTTCTCGAGACCTGAGGCTCCGTGCAGGGCGGCCGGCCGGCTCAACGGAGTCCGGTGGTCCCCCGCTTCAGCGGTGGGGAACACGAATTCGCACGGATGTTCCAGCCAAGGCGGCGACGGCATCCCCGGGGCGCTTCGAAGAAACGCCTTAGCAGTCGGCAAGGGAACAGCCGCGCTCGATCGTGCCGACGTGGTGTCGGCTGCCTTGCGATCCTCATGGAGAGGTGAAATCCCATGACGACCGACTATCACGCGCGCTTCGCGCGTTGCGGAACCGACGTGCGAATCGACGACGACGTGTTCATCGAGCACCCCGAGGTCATGGAGGTCGGCGACCGCGCGGTGTTCATGAAGGGTACGTACCTCATGGGCAAGCCGGGGCGGTTCGTCATCGGTGACGACGTGACGTTCTACCCCAACGTGTTTCACCAGGGCTCGCCGGGCCACGTCACGATCGGCAGCGACGTGCAGTTCTTCCCGGGGTGCTACCTGAGCAGCGGCGATTGGGAGAGCTGCTTCCTCGAGATCGGGGACCACACGCATTTCGCCCCGCACGGCGTGCTCTATGGCTGGGGTGGACTCAAGGTCGGAAGCTACTGTGCGATCGCCGCCGGCTGTATGCTATCGACCGTGAGCCAGTACACCGATAAGACCGAGCAACCCATGGTTACCTACGGCGAGAACGCCGACCCCGTCACGTTGGAGGACGACGTCTACCTCGGCGCGAACGTCGTCGTGAATCAGGGCGTCACCGTGCGTCGGGGCTGCGCGGTGGGCGCCAATTCGGTTGTGTTGGAGGACACAGAGGAATACGGTTTCTATGTCGGCGCGCCCGCCCGACTGAAACGAAGGCGAAAGTAGCAGGAGATCGCAGGATGTCTCATCACCGGAAGCCTATCATCGCGGCCTTGGCGGCCGCCTTCACGGTCTCGACCGTCGCGCAATGTGTTCACGCCCAGACGACGGGGCGCAAGTATCCCAAGGGGATGTCCAGACCCGACTTCGCGTGGAAGGGTCTCGTGCCCGGGCTCGATGAGCTCACGGACGAGGCGAAGTCCCGCCTCGGTGAGTACAGCGGCCCGCTCGAATGGTACAGCTCGCAGAAGCACGAGTTCGTCGCTCCCGGACGCGACATCACGGACAACATCCACGCACGCCGCGACGGCATGGTCGATACGATCGAGGCCGTCACGCCGATGAAGGGTTTCGAGACCGTCGACGCCGTCCGCGCCACGCTCGGCGAGCCGGAGCACACGACCATCCTCAGCAAGCAGACGATCCTCGGCTACGCGAGTAAGGGCCTGCGCTTCATCGCGAACAACGACGACGGCAAGATTGTGGGTACGGCCTTCTTCCCGCCGAAGCGCCGCGTGCCGGAGGGCGAGCCGAAGGTGTGCGACCTATCCAAGCAGAAACATGGGCCCTTGCCGCCCGTGCCCGACGCAAAGCCGTGGCGGAACCTCAAGGTCGGCTTCGCGACCGTCCCCCTTGGGCTCGATGAGGAGATGGTCCACACGCTCAAGGCCAAGGACCGCGCGAAGAAGGTGCTCGACCCATTGCAGGCCCGATGCTGTTACGTGCGCTATGGAGACAACGAGGTGGCCTTCATCGGTGCGGACATCTTCGGCATGCTGCGGGCCGATCTCTTGCCCGTGTTCAAGCGGCTTACGGAAAAGGGCCATCCCAACGTGGTCGTCGGGCTCAGCCACACCCACGCCGCGCCGGACACGATCGGCGTCTACGGCTTCTTCCCCAGCAAGTACGTCAAGTCGGTGATGCGGGCGTTGTACACCTCTGTGATCGAAGCGGCGAAGAACGCCAGGCCCGCCACGCAGATCAAGTTCGTTTCGGTCGACCTGCCCCTAGACGGCGCCCGCGTGGACGGCGTGAGCCGCAACTGTCGCAATCCCGGGCTCGTCAACCCGCAGCTTGCGGTGCTGACGTTCCACGGCGCGGACGACAGCCTGCTCGGCACGCTGGTGAACTTTGCCTGCCACCCGGAGACCTTGGACAGCGACAAGCACAACCTCTTCAGTGCGGACTGGGTCGGGCCCTTCCGCGAGGCGGTGGACAAGGACCTGGGCGGTCCGACCGTCTTCCTCAACGGCGCGCTCGGCGGCATGGTCACGGGCGACAGCCCCGGCCGACGACCCAAGGACATCAAGATCCACGGGGAGGCGCTGGCCCGGCACGTCATTCGATACGCCAAGCTCGCCCAGCCCACGCCGCAGCGCGGACTCGAGTTCGTCCGCAGGCCCCTCCAGGTCTGCCCGACCAACATCAAGCTCAAGGCCCTGGCCGCGCTCAAGGGCGGGGGGAAAATGCTCGTGCACGGCCGCATTCCGATGGAGCTGATTCGCGTTCGCCTCGGGTCGGCCGAGTTCATCACGGTGCCGGGCGAGCTGCTGCCCGAGATCGGCTTCGACATTCAAGCCCGGATGACGGGCTACCCGCGGATGATCATCGGCCTGGCCAACGACGAGTTGGGCTACATCGTTCCGGGCTTCGACTTCGATTCCTCGGAGTACGAGGAGTCGATGTCCGTCGGCGCTGCGATGGGCCCGCAAGTCCGACTCGCCGCCTACCAGCTCGCGGAACAGGGCGCGAAGTAGAACGCCTTCGCGGTGGGGAAGGGGGGTAAGCTCACGCCTGGTCGTATGCCTCGGCCAGGAGGTCGATCGGATGGACGACGCGGAGGTCCCGCCCGGTGCGGCGGGCGTGCTGATCGATCTGGAGGATGCACCCGGCGTTGGCCGCGGCCACCACCTTCGCTCCTGTCTTGTCGATGTTTGTCAGCTTCCGCTCGGCCAGACGCTCGGACATCTCCGGCTCGGTGAGGTTGTACGTCCCGGCCGCGCCGCAGCACCAATCGCTTTCCGGCAACGGGATGAGCTCGATTCCGGGGATGGCACGGAGGATCTTCCGCGGCTGCTCGCGAACCTTCTGGGCGTGGGCCAGATGGCAGGAGTCGTGGTACGTCACGCGGAGGTCCAGCGATCTCGTCGGCGGTCGCAGGCCCAGCTGGACCAGGTACTCGCTGATGTCGCGGACGCGCGAGGAGAAGTCCCGGGCCTTGTCCGCATATTCGGGATCATCGGCGAGCAAGTCCTCGTATTCCCGAAGCATCGCCCCGCACCCGCCGACGTTCGTGACGACCGCGTCGACCTCCGCGGCGATCGCCCCGAAGATGTCGATGTTCTTCCGCGCGAGCTGGAGGGCGACGTCGGGCTTGCCGTTGTGGTGGTGGATGGCCCCGCAGCAGACCTGCGACGGCGGCGAGAGGACCTCGACGCCGTTGGCGAGCAAGACCTTCAGCGTGGCCCGGTTCGTCGGGCCGAACATCG
>CAZKCX010000093.1:0-7952 GCA_964550865.1 uncultured Planctomycetales bacterium | reverse complement strand
CCGCGGATCTCCCCCTCGGGCGTCAACCGGCCGGGGACAGGCTCCAGTCGGTCGCCGAGCTTGGGCAGCATCGCATGCAGACGCGCGAGCGTCGGCGGGAGCACGTCCCGCAGCCCACTCTCGGCGAGAAACTCGTCCATGCCCGCCGCCTGGCCCAGCCGGGCGAGCAGCATCATCCGGCCGAGGCGTTCGCGATCGGGGAAGACATCGTTGATCAGGCGATCCACGAGCCGATCGACCACGCCCTTCGGGGCCTCGTCCATCTTCTCGGCCAATTCGCCGCGGACGTGCTCGATCAGCGAGCCGTACATCACGCCGGACGGACAGGCCGTCTCGCAGGCCCGACAATCGAGACAGAGCGATAGGTGGCGAAGGACCGGTTCGGTCGGTTGGATGCGTCCTTCGATGAGCGCCCGCATCAGATGGAGTCGGCCGCGCGGCGAATCGTTCTCGTCGCCGACCTCGCCGTACGTCGGGCACGCGCCGAGGCAGAAGCCACAATGCACGCAGTCGAAGAGGCGGTTGTAGAGGCGTTGGTCGAGTCGAACTTCCATCACATCGCGTCCACGAATCGGCCCGGCGAGAACATCCCCTCCGGGTCGAAGGTCTGCTTGATCCGCTTCATCAGGAAGAGGTCCCCGCGCGTCGGCGCCCACACAGGGACGTTCGCGTCGTCCGGCAAGGCGAGCCACGTGAGTTGTCCGCCGCCGTCGGCCGCCGCGGCGGCGAGATCCTCCGTGGCCTCGACCGCGTCGACGTCATCGCTTCGGCCATACACCACGCCGTTGGCCGCGTGCGAGAGCAGCCGAAAGCCCCGCTGCCCGGCCCATGCGTGAAAGGCCACCACCTCGGAGCTCTTCATCGTGGCCTTGAAGAGGAGCGGTTCGACCTGGCGGTCGTTGTTCCGCCCTTTGCGAACGCCGGGCCATTCCCGAATCGCTTCGTAGACGGCCGCCGTGGCCTGATCGTCGAGGATCTTCACCTCGGCGGGCAGATTCGACTTCACGAAGTCGAGTTGCCAATCGACCGCCTCGCGACAGTCCTCGTAGCCGACGACGATCGTCCAGGCGTCAGGCGCGATGCCCGCTATTTCGCCCAGCGCTCCGTCCATTCCCTCGTTGCCAAAGGGGGTGAGTAGCTCCAACACCGCGGCCCACGTGCGGCCGCTGACGATCGATGCGATGCACTCTTCGGCCTGATCGCCGTCCTCGCATGTCACCACGGCCAGCCGGAAGGCCTCCGGCACCGGGTGCAGGCGAAAGGTCATCTCGCTGATCAGCCCCAGCGATCCAATCGCGCCGATGTGCAGCCGGTGCATATCGAACCCGGCGACGCTCTTAACCACCCGCGCACCGCTCCGCGTGGCCACACCGTCGCAGCCGATGGTCTCCATGCCGAGCACCAGATCGCGCGGCGTGCCGTATCGGGGCCGCAGGGGTCCGCTCTCGTTCGTGGCGCAAATCCCGCCGACCGTGGCGCGATCCGCTTGGGGTGGATCGAGCGAAAGCCGTTGCCGATGGTCGCGCAGCCTCGCGTTGAGGTCGTCGAGCACGATACCGGGCTCGATCGTGACGGTCAGGTCCCGCGGCTCGTGCTGGACGATCCGGCGGAGCCGCTCGGTCGACAGGCTGATGACGGCTCGATTCGGAGCGGGCGGTCTCGACAGCTTCGTCGCGCCCCCGCAGGGGACGATGCCCGCCTTTCCCGCCGCGGCGATCTTGATGATCTCCGCGGCTTCCTCGCGATTCTCGGGGATGACGACCGCCACCGGGTCGGTGCGGCCCGCGGCGTACGGTTGTGCGGATTCGGCGGTGAGGACACGACTCGGGCCTAGGGCCCGGACCAGATTGTCGACAATCCCGTCGTAATCGCTCATGCAGCAGGTTCGCTATCCGGGAGCCGCCTGGCTCGTCCCGGGCAGGGACGGCTCAGCCGGTCTCCGCGCTCATCTCTAGGAAGACCTCGGGCAGCCCTTCGCCGCCGAAGACCTTCGTCGTGTTCGATCGCTCGTTGGGGTCGAAGACGCGCCGCAATCGCTGCATCGCCTCCAGGTCCTCCGGCGAGTACATCTCCGCAAGATGCCGCGTCTTCACCACGCCGATGCCGTGCTCGCCCGTCGGGCTGCCGCCGAGCTCAATGGCCTTGTCCAGGATCTGCGAGCTGGCCGCCAGCGCCCGCTTCTCTTGCTCGGGATTCCCCTCCTCGATCAGCGCGATGGGGTGGATGTTCCCGTCGCCGGCGTGGAACACGGCCGCGATGCGGACGTCGTTTCGTTGGGCGATCTCGTTCACCGCGCGCATGAGCTCCGGGAGCTGGGTCCGCGGCACGACACCGTCCTCGGTCACGTAGCTCGAGCTGAGCCGCCCGATCGCGCCGAAGGCCTTCTTGCGGCACATCCATAGCTCCGCCCGCTCCTGGGCCGACTTGGCGCGCCGGATATGCCGGGCGCTGTGCCGCTCGCACATCTCGACGATCCGGTCCGCCTGGCGATCCAGGCCCGCGTCGAGTCCCTCGATCTCGACGATGAGAATCGCCTCGGCGTCTCGGGGCAGACCGAAGTGGTAGGCGTCCTCGACGGCCCGGAGGATGATCTGGTCCATGAACTCCAGGGCGACCGGAACGATCCCCTCGCCGATCATATCGCTGACACAGTTGATGGCGTCTTGCGTGCTGTCGAAGGCGGCCAGCATCGTCCGTTGGGATTCCGCGATCGGGAGCAGCCGGAGGACGGCCTCGGTGATCACGCCGAACGTCCCCTCGCAGCCGCAGATCGCGCCGGTCAGATCGTAGCCGACCGGGTCTTCGGCCGGTCCGCCCGCCTCGACGATCTCGCCTTCGGCCGTGACGAGCGTCACGCCGAGGAGATGGTTGACCGTCACGCCATACTTCAACGTGTGCGGCCCGCCGGAGTTGTAGGCGATGTTTCCGCCGATGGTGCAGGCGGTCTGGCTGCCGGGGTCCGGGGCGAAGCAGTACCCATGGGGTGTCGCCAGGTCGGTGATCTTCTGGTTGATGGCCCCGGCCTGGACGCGGACCTGCTCGTTGCGGATGTCCAGCTCCAGAATGCGGTCCATCCGCGACGTTTCGATGAAGACCGCGTCGTGCAACGGGAGTGTTCCCGCCGAAAGCGACGTGCCGGCACCCCGCGGCGCGAACGGGACGTTGTGCTCATTCAGCAGTCGGATCACATCCGCGGTCTGCTGCGTGCTATGCACGAAGACCACGGCCGACGGCTGGACGCGCGCCACGGTGACGCCGTCGCACTCGTACGGGAGAAGCTCCTCCGGCGAGGTCAGCACGCCATCCTCACCGACGATGGAGCGTAGGGTTTCGATGAGATCGGGATCCAGCGTTCTTGCCATCTGTGGGATGCTCCCTGGCCGGCCACCTGCATCGTACCGGACGCCCACGATTGCGGTCAATGTGCGCCGGCCGTTCCTGCACTTGTCGCGCACTCGCGAGACTCTACGGGGGTGGCCCGCCTCTTCATTTGTCCCGGGTCCCTGATCCCGAACGCGGAGCCCTGCTCTTGTTACGCGTCGAGGTCTCCGCGGAGCTCGGCCAGTCGTTGTTGAAGGAGTTGGTTCGTGATCTTGGGGTTGGCCTGGCCCTTGGAAGCCTTCATCACCTGGCCGGTGAGGAAGCCGGCGGCGGCCTTCTGCTTCTTCTTGTTTCCGTGGAGGGCGTCGTTGACCGCCTGGGGATTGGCCTCGATTGCCGCCTTGATCCACTGCTCGTGCGCACCGACGTCGGTGGCCTGCATCAGCCCCGCGCGCTCCGCGATGACCTGCGGTGGTTCGTTTGAGTCGAGCATCCTCTCGGCGATCTGCTGGGCGGCCGTTGCGGAGATCGTGCCGTCGACGACGAGCTTGGTCAGCTGGGCCATCCGCGCGGCGTCGATGCCGAGCGCGGCGATCGTCGTCTCGCGCTCGTTGGCGTAGCGAGCGTAGAAGCTGATGAAATGCTTGCCGAGGATCGCGCCCTCCCCGCCGGCCTTGAGGGCCTCCTCAAACAGATCGGCCGTCGCGCGATCGGCCACGATCGTCTCGGCGTCCTTCGGCGAGAGGCCGAACTCCTCACAGAACCGCTTCCGCCGCCGGATGGGCAGCTCCGGTACGCGGCCGCGAAGGTCGTTCAGCCAGGCCTCATCCATGACGACCGGCACGAGGTCGGGGTCGGGGAAGTAACGGTAGTCGTGGGCCTCTTCCTTGCCCCGCTGAAACTCGCCGAAGCCGGCGTCGTCGCGCCAGCCCCAGTTCTGCTTGCCCAGGGATTCGAGCGAGTACTCCTGACCTTGGGCGAGCGCCTGCCGCACCTGCTGCTTTTGATACTCGATGACCCAGGCGGTCGCGCGCTCGAGCGCCCGGAAGCTGTTCAGGTTCTTGACCTCGAAGATGGGGGTGGCGAACTCGCGATCGCCCGCGCGGACGCGGAGGTTGATGTTCGGCTCGAAACGCATATGGCCCATTTGCATGTTGGCTTTGCTCACGCCCAGGTACTGGACGAGGCGCTGCATCTCGCGGGCGTACGCGCCGGCCTCCTCGACGCTGTGCATGTCCGGCTCACTGACGATCTCCAGCAGCGGCGTGCCGGCCCGGTTCAGGTCGACGCCCGTGCAGCCGGGGAACTCGTGGACGTTCTTCCCCGCGTCCTCCTCGAGATGGGCCCGGATGATGCCGACGCGCTTCGTCGAGCCGTCGCCCAGCGGGATCTCGAGGTAGCCGTCGTGGCTGAGCGGCAGGTCGTACTGGCTGATCTGGTAATTCTTCGGCAGGTCCGGGTAGTAGTAGCTCTTGCGATCCCACTTGGTGAACTCGGCGATCGTGCAGTTGAGCGCCAGGGCCGTCATCACCGAGTACTCATAGGCCTTCTTGTTCATGACCGGCAGCACGCCGGGCATGCCGATGCAGACCGGACACGTTCGTGCGTTGGGCTCGGCCCCGAACTCGAGCGGCGTCGCGCAGAACATCTTCGTCCGCGTCGCGAGCTGCACGTGGATCTCCATACCGATGATGGGCGTGAATTCGATGTCGGACATTGGTGTTGGGGTCTCTGTTGGTTCGAATACGGTGCGTTAGGCCAATCCGTACAGTACAGGTATGCTAATCTGCTTGCGCGAGAGATGGAACAGCGCATGAAACAGGCACATCTTCCGTCGCCTTGCCGATCCGGACTCCCTGGCTCTATTTGACAGCCACCAGCGCGCCGCCCTCGGTGGCCGCGACGACGACCTCGCCGACTGCGGCGAGATCCACCACGTCCCGATCAAGCTGGGAGGACGCGACGAGCGTGCCGTTCGCGTCGATCGTCACGAGCCGACCGGAGGACGTGCCCGCCACCACCCGCATCGATGCGTCGCCCCTCGTGGCCGTCAGCGCCGACACCGGCGCACCGAGGTCGACCCGCCACCGGCGCTTCCCCGCCGCATCGAAGCCGTACACGTTGTGGCTCAGCGAGCCGGCGACGATCTCGTCTCGCCCATCGCGATCGAGGTCGGCGGCGAGCACGCATCGGACCTCATCTCCCGTGTTGTACTGCATGCGGAGCTTTCCGTCGTGCGCGAGGTAATGGATGCAGCCGTCGCCGCCGCCACAGACCACGCCACGGGTCTCGTCGCCGTCGAACGAGCCCGTGGCGACGTCGTAGCAGATCGGCCCGAAGTGGTGTCGCCACCGACGGGTCCCGTTTGGGTTGAGCGCGCTGAAGTAGTAGTAGTGGGTTCCGCAGAGGACTTCGGCCTTCCCGTCGCCGTCGAGATCCGCCACGGCGCCCGAACGCGAGGGGTGGACGCTCTCGTAGTGCCAGAGCTCCTTTCCGTCCGCCGTGAAGGCGTAGAATCGCCAATTCTCTCCGCCGACGACGACTTCCGGCACGCCGTCTCCAGTGATGTCACCGGTGCGGACAACATTGACGTACGGCGCCTTGCGATAGTAGTGAATCTCTTGCGTCCACAGCTCCTCGCCCGCAGCGTCGAGCACGCGAACGCGGTGATCCTGCCCACCCACGACGATCTCGTCGATGCCGTCCCCGCTGAGATCATCCGCCGTGACGTCGTTGATCCGGCAGCCCAGGTCCTGCGTCCAGTGCACGTTCCCGTCCGTGTGGAGGGCGAATAGCGGTCCCTCCTTCGTGGCGACCAGCAGGTAGGGTTCCTTGTTCGCTCCGTCCGGGCGGGCCACCGCGAGTCCCGTGATGTGGCAAGGCTCGTCGCCGCGACGCTTGCCCCGGTCTTTGGTCTGGGTCGTGGCTTGCATCTTCGTGGTGAGCGTCTTCTGCCACAGCACGGTGTGCGCGCCGTCCGACGTCGCCGGGCGCAGGTTGGCCAGCGGTGGGCTTGTCGGCACCGACGCGATGGCGTCACCAACCCACGGTAGCGCGATGTCCACTGACTTGGGCTCCTTCGTCTCGTGATGGACCGTGCCGCCGGCCTTGGCCTTCGTCGCCTGGAGCAGCGACAGGCCACGGACGTCCGCTACCGTGACCTGTGCATCGGTGATCAACGGACCGTCGGGTGTGGGAATCCTCGAGGTCGGCAGGCCGACGACGATCGGACCATCCGACGTCCGCGCGATCAGCGCATCGCCGTCACGGGCGAACTCGAGGTCCCATGGCGGCGGTGATCCCTTGGGCTTCCCATGCAGTGCGGAGGCGAACAGATACGATTCGCCCTCCTGCAGCTCCACCGTGGCGATCGCGCTGAGCGACCGGACCACCGGCTTGGCGTGGGGATAGCCGCCCCAGTTCGATCCGAGGGCGGTGTCGTTGTACAGGCGCAGCTCCGGCCCCGCGGCAAGCTGGATCCAAAGGCTCGGGCCTTCCTGCTCCAGCCGCAGGCCTTCATCGCGAAGCGCCGGCTTGCCGATCCCGTGCCAGAGCGCCCGGAACTGGTATTCCGACGGCTGCCGCGCGACGAGCCGGTCGAGCACCACGAACGCCTTTCGCGTTTTCAGCCATACGATCGTCCGGTACCAGTCCGCGTCGGCGTAGCCGCGCACCAACGTTCGGCTGAAGCCGTAGCGCCGCGTCTCGCCCGCGCCGAGAAGCTCGACATAGGCGGGGATCCGCTCGGACTCGCCGTCCCGAATCACCATCATCGAGTTGTGATACTTGACCGCCGACTTGTAGTAGTCGTTGTCGGTGAGCCAGATGCGGTTGAACTGCGTCAGCCGGGGCACGCTCTGGCCGTCATAGTGCTTGTGGCCCCCGTTGCTGAGGCCGTCGAGCAGGAGGTATTCCGCCGCGGGATCCATCCGCTTGCGAAACGAGATCTTGTCGAAACACCGCTCGAGGGGCGGTCGTTCCGTCGCACGATGCGTGTGGTAATACTGAGGTTCGAGCGGCCAGGCCTTCACGCCGTTGTAGTCCCTCGGCACCGGCAGATCGGCCTGGGCGTCCTGAAAGGCATAGAGCGCCTTCGTGTTCTTCACGCGCTGCTTCAGGTCGGCCGCCCAGGCGGCTGCACGGTCTCCCGTCACGAACGCGAACGTGTCCAGGCAGACCGTCTCGGTGTCCCAGCACTTCCACGAGCCGGTGTCGCCGTACGGCACCTGATAGCCCAGGTTGTCCATGGTGCCGAGGCAGTAGTCGATGATCCGCCGTGCGTTGCCGTTTTCGTACAACGTGAAGTCCGGACGAGCGACGGTATAGCGCATCAGGTGACCGTTGGTCAGCCACTGATAGCCGTTGCAGTCTTCATACGGTTTGTAGTAGCCCGCTTGCCGTCGGAAGATCGCATCGGCGATCCCCAGCCACCGCCTACCTTCGGCCACGTCGAATCCTTCCGTGAAGTAGAAGCCGGCGAACAGCGTTCCCAGGGCGGGAAACGTCTGGTGATTGTGCGGCACATGCCGGCTGCCCACCGCACCGACGCAGCTCGGCACGACCGCCTCGCTGAGCCATCGTCCCATCGCCTTGACCGTGGCCAGACGCTCTTCGTCGGTCAGGCCCGGGTC
>CAZKCX010000092.1:0-13866 GCA_964550865.1 uncultured Planctomycetales bacterium | reverse complement strand
AGGAGGTCCGGCGGGAGCGCGTTCGGGCCCACCGGGTCCGAGCGCTCACACCCATCGATGGAGATGAGCCCCAGCACGACGGCCGCTACGAGTCGGAAGGGTCTTCGTGGATGGCGGGCCACTGCCATTGTCTCAGTGCATCCAGTGCGTCGTCTCGCGTCAGATCGAACCGCAACGGGGTGACGGCGACGTATCCCTCGCTGACGGCGTGCAGGTCCGTCTCCGGCATGCCGGCCTCGTCCCAGCCGCCGGTGAGCCAGTAGTACGTTCGTCCGTAGGGGTCCTCCGATTGAAAGAACCGCTCGTACATCCGTTGAGGGGACTGTCGAACGACACGCACACCGCGAGGCGGTCCCTCGGCCAGACACGGAATGTTGACGTTCATGAGCCAACCAGGCTCGAGGCCCACCTGCAGGAATTGCTCGATGATCCGCCGGGCGACGTCGGCGGCCCGGTCGTAGTCGGATTCCGTCGGCTCGTCCAGCGAGACCGCCACCGCCGGAAGGCCGTAGAAGGTGGCCTCGATGGCCGCCGCCACCGTGCCGGAATACAGCACGTTGACGCCGACGTTCGCGCCGGCATTGATGCCGCTGACGACCAGATCCGGCTTGCCGTCGAGGATCTCGTGGACGGCGATCTTGACGCAGTCCGCCGGTCGGCCCACCACGCTGTACACGGGGAACCCACCGTCCACGTGGACGCGGTCGGCGATGACCGCGTCGCCGATCGTAATCGCGTGTCCACAGGCCGATTGCCCGGAGGCCGGAGCGACAACCGTCACCTCCCCCAACGCGTTGAGCGCCCGTCGCATGGCGGCCAAACCGGTCGAGTCCACGCCGTCGTCATTGGTCAAGAGGATTCGCACGGCGGGATTCTATCGGCCCGAAGCGCCGAGGGTCAATCGCCCGTGCTTCAGCGAGCGATCTCAAAGTCTGCGGGCAAGGCCCCGAGCGGGACGGTCGTGAGCGTCACGATCGCGCCGGGCGAGACCGCCACCGTCGTCGCGTTGTCCGGCCGTCGCTTCGGCGGCGAACCGATGACATTGGGTCGATATGCGTCGGTCGTCTCCATCTCGGTGAACGGCCCGACGTCTCCCCGAATCGTCACTGCCTTCGGCCGAGAGGACCGGTTCAGCAGGACCAGCGTGTGGCGGCCCTCGGCACCGACGAACGCGGACGCGAGCACGTCCTCGCAATCGCTGGCGGCTTCGATGCGCTGCATGCCGGCCTTGATGCGCCGGCTGTACGCGCCGAACACACGAAGCTGATGGCTCGACGCGACGGGGACGAAGCCCTCCTCGCGGTCGGGCACGCACAGCGATCGCGTCATCCCGTAGCTGGGTTGCTCGACGTTCAGGAGCGTCCAGCAGTAGCAGATGGCCACCGCGTCCGCGATCGTGAGGTTCTTGTGGTAGAGCTGACCCATCAGCAGCGCGAGCCGATAGCTGCCGCGCTGGTGTCGCCCGGCGTTGATGCAAAGCTCCGTCGACAGAAACGGCTTGTCCTTGGTCAGCTCGTGCCACTGCTCGAGCAGGCCGTCGTATCCGTCCGGGTCGGTGAACCGCGCCTGGTAGTCGTACATGTGCGTGGCCGCGAAGTCGATGGTCCGCCACGCCTCGACGGATTCTCGAAAGGCCTTTGCCCTGCCGATCCCGCCCAGCAAGATTCCATGGTCGCTCATGTGAATGCGGACGTCCTGGAAGCCCGCCTTGTCGAGGGCCTTGCGCAGCGTCATCGTCATCGCATGCCAGATCGCCGACGGTTGTCTGACCTCGTTTTGGATCCCCACGATGTCGGGAGGCGCGCCGGCAAGACGTTGGGACGTTTTGCAGTAGTCCACCATCGCCTTGGCGTACCTCACCGGATCGGCAACGCCCTTGTGGACCTTCCCGTTGCTGTCCTTCCAGTCCTGCGTCGCCCACGGCGGGAGCTTCCAGAACTCGAAGAAGACCCTGCCCCCAAGCCGACGCAGCGTCTTGATGTACGCGAAGTCGCTGATCTCGCCGTTGGGGAAGTTGTCCCCATAGTAGTGCGGCGTGGCGTCGGCCAGCCGGTCCCAGTTGTCCATGTCCTCGGCGAGCCGCGTCCCGATGGGGTACTCTCGCTGGATCAGCATGTTGTGCTCGCAGACCATCTGCCACCACCGACGCTTGCCCTGCTCGCTGAGTTGGGCGTAGGCCGTCGGCGTCGTGATGCCGCCGAAGCCCATCATGGTCTGCCCGCGCTTCGAGGGATCGAGTCGCACGAGGACCCCTTCCAACGGCGGCGAGAGGATCCTGCCCTTCACGCGGCCGTTGCCGCCGGCCAGCCGCAGCTGATGACGCTTGACGTCCAACTCGCAGACCTGCTCCAGCGCGCTCTTGCCGTTCAGCAGGATCCGCAGCCCGAGCTTGTGATCTGCAACGATGGTGATCGACTGCAGCCTTCCGCGCGGCCGGACGGCCGATTCCACCCAGCGCCGCTCCGGATGGCGGTGCGCGCGGACCTCGCCGCCCTCCAGCTCGTTGAAACCGAAGGAATCGTAGAACCGTTGGTAAAGGGTGACCTTGCCGTCGCGGAGCTCGACGGTGAATCCGCCGTGCGGGCCCGTGAAGATCCACGAGAGCGAGCCCCCGTCGAGTGCCATCTCGTCCAGCACCAAGGTTCGCTCGAACAGCCCCGGCAGAAACTCGTCGGGAAAGAACCGGCCGGTGGTGGTTCCGCCTCCCCAGATCCGCAGCGTATCGCCCCCCTGCCCGAGTCGGAACGCCTGGGAACGCCACCCCCTGGGCGCTTGCCGTGCGGGCAGTTCAATCGTCGAGACCTTCGGCGCGGGCGAAACCTGCAACGGAACGGGTAGCGCGGCGGCCCCGGTCGGTAGCGCCAGGCAATCGATGTTCATGGGTCGGGATTCGCCCGTGGCGGTAAGCTCGATCGTGTGCTTGCCGGCGTCGAGCTTCCTGCCGATCGGTGCCACGCCCCACGACCACTCGTCCGCCTCGTACCCCCAACCGCCCGTCGGCGGAAACCGCACCATGCCCACGACGGCTCCGTCCACAGAGAGGCGATAGGAAGACGCCTTCATACACGCGTACCGAAAGGCGAGACGGCTAGAACTAACCGGCCGCTTCAGCGCGACCGACCATCGGCATCGGACACCGGCCACGCGATCGGGGTGCACGCCGAGCGCTTCTCGGTTGCTCGTGGTCTCCGCCTTCCTGCGGTCGATGTCCACTCCGTCGGTGGCTTCGGCGGTCTCGCCCTCGATCCAGGCCGCCGCGGCTTCCCGCATGGCGGAGGGGTCGGGCGTAGCCATCCAAACGAAGAACAGCCAGGGCAATACGGAATTCATCGAGGTTCTCCGGAGTTGCAGGAGCGATCATTCGTCCGCGCGCGAAAGGACGGTCGTTCGCGAGTCGATTCGCTGAGGCGTCCGACCGCCGCGCACGCGGGCCGTCAGAACGAGACCGTCTTGAACTGGGGCAGGTACGGCCTGTTCTTCTTGAACAGGGCCTGCACCATCCTCTTGATCTCCGCCAACGACAAGACGGCGGCCGTCAGCGGGTCATAGCAGATCGCCTGGTACACGAGCTGCGGATTGCCCGTGAGCGCGCCCTCGACGGCCATCTCCTCGATCTGGGCGTTGATGCCCGTGAGCGCAGCGCACTGCGGCGGCAGCGGGCCGACGTGCATCGGCGAGAAGCCGCGGCGATTGGCCAGCACCGGCACCTCCACGCAGCAGCCCTCGGGGAGGTTCGGGATGAGCCCCGTGTTGGCGACGTTGCCGTTGAACTCGAACATCTCGCCGCCGAGGTACGCGTTGATGATAAAGGCGGCATACTCGTGCCCGCGCTTCAGGTCGATCGGCCCGGGGTTGTCCAGCCACGCCCGGATCGATCTCTTCCACGCGTTCTTCCGCTTGCGGTACTCGTTGAGGATGTAGGCGTACTCGCCCGGGTTCCAGCCCGTGCCGTGCGTGCAGTACTTCTCGATGAGGTCCGGGCGCTTACGGAACCACCAGTTGTACTCGGAGTTGTGGCCGCTCGATTCCGTGACGTAGTAGCCCATCGCCAGGAACATCTCGTTGCGGACCTGCTCTTCGTTGTAGACCTTCCGCCTCTTGGTGACGGCCTCGCGAATGAGCGGATAGGCGTCTTGGCCCTTCCACTCGTACGTGACGAACCAGCTCAGGTGGTTGATGCCGGCGCAGACGTAGTCGATTTCCTCGTAGGGGGCTCCGATCCACCGGGCGAGCATCATCGCCGTACCCTGAACGCTGTGGCAAAGCCCCGAGACGCGAATCGTCGACTCGCGCTGCATCGCGCGGCAGTTCATCGCCATGGGGTTCGTGTAGTTGAGCAGAATCGCGTCGGGGCAGACGGCCTCCATGTCCTTGCAGATGCCGAGCATGACGGGAATCGTCCGCAGGGCGCGGAAGATCCCGGAGGGCCCTCGCGTATCGCCGACATTCGTATCGACGCCGTACCTCTTGGGGATGCGGATATCGTGCTGCCAGACATCCACGTCGCCGGCCAGGATCGTGCAGAGCACGGCGTCCGCGCCTTCCAGCGCCTTCTTGCGGTTCGTGGTGGCGACGACCTTGGCAGGGTAGTTGCCTTCCTCGATGATTCGTCGGACGGCCCGTGTGGAGAAGTCCAAGCGCTCCTTGTCGACGTCCATCAGGGCAAGCGTGGCGTCCTCGGTTCGCGGAAAGGTCAGTACGTCCCGCACGAGCGCTCGCGTGAAGTTGAAGCTGCCCGCGCCGATGAAGGCGATCTTCGCCATATCCTGCGTCCTCCCGCATGGCCTTGCCTGCAATGTCCGCGCGTCTGCACGTCACGGTACGTCCGCTTCCCGGCCG
Source organism: uncultured Planctomycetales bacterium (assembly GCA_964550865.1). Lineage (GTDB taxonomy): Bacteria > Planctomycetota > Phycisphaerae > UBA1845 > JAFGLZ01 > JAFGLZ01. The sequence goes on along the minus strand of CAZKCX010000092.1, from coordinate 9,027 downwards.
GCCTCGGAGGGACCGGTACGTCCCATCGGATCGCGCGTCCATGCCCCGACGGTGATCCCGTCAAACCCCCGCGGGGAGATGCCGGCGGCTCGGTCGGCCCGGAGTATCCGCGCTCGCGCAAGGGTGTCAAGGGGACCGGTTGGGGACTACGTACTGCATTTCAGGAGTATCGCGAGTACCTGCCCGAGTCGCTTGTCGCGAGCGAAGCCGAGCCGCCGGATTCATCCGGCGCGGCCGCGCGGCATGCATGCCGCGGCTCGAGCAGCCACAGTGGCGTGTGCGCCCGCTCCATCGTCGCGCGATTCGTCGAGCGCGGTACCAGCCGTAGAACATCTGCTATCCGCTGCAGCGGCGCGCAGGAAAAAAGGGCCGGGCCCGAAGGCCCGACCCTCCCGTGGTTTCAAGAAGAGATGGCCGGCGACTAGCTGAACCGACGGACGATCACACCCACGAACAGCGCCACGAGCGTTAGCCCGAGGATGGGCATCAGCGCCGCGCTGCCGCACGCGAACTTCGCCTTGACCTCCCAATCCCGGTCCATCGTCAGGTACAGCACCAGGTTGGTGTCGGAGTAGTTGTTGTTCGAGTCGGCCGGGTCTGTGACCTCCCACTTGTTGAAGCCCTTCCCGTTCGGATCCGGGGTGGCCACCAACATGACCTCCGTTCCGGGCGTGTACCGACGCAGCTCATTCGGATCCGGGGGCCACGTGCCGACCCAGCTGTTCGGGTCGTTTGCGTCGCTCCAGGTGCTGGCGTCTTTCCAGTCGAAGTTGGGATCGGACGACGTCCCGTATTTGGCCCAATGCAAGAAGTACGGCTGGTTGTTCGGGTCGTCGTAGTTGTCCGGATGCAACTCGACCATCCCATTCTCCGGATGGCTCACCTCGAGCGTCAGCGTCTGCGAGTCACCGGTGAACTCACCCCAACGGCCTTCCATCTCGTCATACGAGGTGTCGACCACGTAGTCCGGCTCGTTCGGCTGGATCGCATTTCCGCCACTGTAGGCCGCCACCGAGACGTACCCGTCGGTCTGGTGGTAAATCCAGTGGTTCGGGTCGTTGGGGTCGAAGGGATCCTCGTTCCCGTTCACGTCATCCCAGATCTCATTGCCGAGCATTCCGCCGATGACGTTCGACTGGCAGACCCATTGGCCGTCCCAATCGTACTTGCCGCCGATCCAGGCCGTACCGCGGATCCAGTGGCAGTTCGGGTCGTTGGGGTCGTCCGGATGGTTCGGGTCATGGTTCTCGCCGTTCACGTCAAGCTGAACCAGCATCCAACGAATCACCATCGGGTCCATCGGAAGGACGGTGTCCTTGCGATACTCGTAGTGGTTCTCCCAGCCGCCGTAGTTCGGGTCGGCGTAGTTGGCGTCGTACGTTGGGTGGCTCGGGTTGCCCCACCAGTTCGGGTCCACGTCCGGATCGAACGGGCTATTGGGATCCCACAGGTACTGCGGATAGCCGTCGTGGTACGGCTGGGCTTGATCCAGGTCGATCCACTTGGGTCCATAGTAGCTGCGGATGGCCGACCATCCCTCGTTGAGCTGCATCTCAAAGTCATACGCTGTCTGGTTGCCCAGCATGTCGCCGAGCGTCCAGGCGGCGATCATCCCGTTGCCCGGGTCCCAGTTGTCGTCGTGGCTCCGGACGTTGACCAGGAAGTAGGAGGAGCCACTGTTATCAAAGATACGCGGCGAGGTATTCGGATCGGTGTCGTCGTCGACCGGCGCGGCCCCCATGTAGACCACGTCCAGATCGGGGAAGCTGAACTCAATGCCCGAAAGGCGAAGCCGGCCATACGCCGCACCGATCTGGCTCCCGGCCGGTTCACAGTACAACGGCGCGGGCGTCCAGTGCGGGTTGTCGACCATGAACTTGTTTGGATCATAGTCATAGCCGCTCGGTGGGGTGTAGATATGCAGCGATACGTCGTTCGGGTTCTGGAAGATGCTGCCGTCACTCACATCGTCAAACAGATTCGCCTGGGCAACAGGCGCTAACCCCATCCCCAACATCAAGACAGACAAATACAGCATGAACGGTTTCTTTCCCATCATGTGCTCCTCCCTTTCTTCGGCCTGGCGGCCAATCCCATGAAATGCCAGCGGCGAGCCTAACCTGCACGGTTGCGGGCTCTACGAGAAGACGTGACGATACTTTCCCGCTGCGATTCGAAAAGGGTCACTCTCCCTTTCTCCTGCGTACTATTGTAGCCACCGTGCGGGTTCGTGCAAGGGGAAATTCTCTTTCCTGATCGCCGATTTGTAGAATACTAACCCTCCGTTCCCTCTCTATAATTTGCACCGGGATTTGATTGCCGCCTTGCCAGAAGAGGCCTCCCTCGTATATTATGGCTTACCGGGCATGGGGAAACACAAGACCGGGCCCGGCCGAGGTAGCGCGCACGTCACCGCCTTCGGCCGCACACGTCGCCGTTCAGGGGAGTTCGGGGTTATCGGCGGGAAGGTCATGTCCATCCGGTCCGTCTTGAGACATAGGGAGGAGAGCATCCATGGTGTCGCCAGCCGCAAGGAAGGACCGTAGAGAATCCGCATTTACGCTGATCGAGCTGCTCGTCGTCGTCGCGATCATCGCCTTGCTGATCTCCATCTTGCTGCCCTCGCTGAGCCGCGCGCGCGCGCAAGCGCGGACGACGCTCTGTCTGAGCCGCGTCGCGCAGATCACGAAAGCCCAGCTCCTGTACACCGACGACTACAACGAGACGCCGCCGTTCGTGGTCACGGCTCACAATTGGTCGTGGCTGAACGAGAACCCGCATCCGGCGGAGATCTGGCTGTACGACGCCGGGAAGGTGTACGGCATCGGTGGCTTCCCCGTGGACCCCAACTACGACACCAACGGCAACCTCAACCTGGCGATCAATGCCATTGAGGGCATCGCCTACGCCCGGCAGAGCGCTTGGCCGATCAACAACGTGGTCCGTTCGGGCACGCTGTATGACTACGCGCGATTCGAGAACGTGTACAAGTGCCCGGAATTCGATCGCATCAAGGACGGCGGGAAGACACACAGCGCGTTCAACTACACCCGCGCGATCTGGGCTCGACGCTACCTGCTACCGAGGGAGACTGACGGGGACGACCCGTGGGGGGATGTTTCCGGCCCGATCATGAAGCCCAGCCAGATCGTGAGCCCGGCCAAGCTGCCCATGATGCTCGACGAGCAGTGGAATCGGTTCGTCGCCTGCCAGCCGGACTTAGGGGACAACGATGAAGCATGCTATAACTGCAACGATTGCGTTTTTGCCGAGCACAACAACATGGCTGTGGCCCACGGCCAGCCCGTGACATCCGAGTTGCACAAACAGGATATCCATCGCTATGGGACCTGTGAACCGTTTGTGTGGAAGCGGGCGGGTGTCGGGTTCTACGACGGCCACGCGGATCTGATGCGTGACATCTGGCCGACGTTCGAGCTTGGCAACAATACCCGAACCGGCCCTTGGCGGACCCAGTCAACTCCCTCCCGAATGATAGACGAGATGTTCGCCCTTCACGAATTCATCGCATTTATGATCCACGCCCAACGAGGCATCAGCGATGCGGAAGGCGTCCAGGAGGTTGGTTGGTAGGGTGGCGAGGGTAGGCTTGCGTCGGCATCCGCACCGCGGGGGTGGTCCACCTGACGCATAGTCACACCGGCCCGGTCGGCCTCGATTGAACCAATGAAAACGGACGCGCCTTGGAGCGCGTCCGTTTGTCTTTTGGGAATGCGTGGGCGTCATACCGAGACGAGCTGAGCGAGCAGTGAGGCGGCCTATCCCTTGGCTGTCTCTGCCTCCTCGGGCTTCCAGGTCCGCTTGGGGGGCTTGACGACCAGGCCCATTCTGATCGCCTTGGTCGAGACGCGTATGCGGCACACCTTGCCGTCCACCACGGCGCGCACCTTCTGGATGTTGGGCTTGAACTTCCGCTTGCTACGGCCGGTGACCTTCCGGCCGACGCCACCGAGGTACTTGGCCTTCCCGCGACGGCTGACGCTGCCACCGGTGCGGGTCCGCTTGTCCTTGAGGAAATGGCACTTCCTGCCCATGATCCGCCTCTCTGCTTGGTGTTCCTTGCTTACGTAGAGCCCCTTAGTATAGCGGCTTGCCCGATCCATGCAAGGGGCTGCCGTGGTTCATGCGGTGCGGGGGCGCGGATACTCTTTGACACCTCGATACATGGGGATCGGGCGGATTGACGGGCGTATCTTGCGGTGCGGAGTGGGAGATCTGCTGCCCAGCCCCCAACGGGGGCGAAGGACGGAAGTCCAGGGCGAGCGCAGCGAGCCCCGGGAGAGGATGCCGAATCGGATAAGCCCCGCCAGGGGCGGCGGAGAGAATACTTCACGCGTAACCAGCGCAAGGGGCATTCCGTCGCCCTCTTCGAGGGCTATCGAACCCCATCGCTTCGTTTCCCAGGGCTCGCTTCGCATCGCCCTGGGCTATGTTCCACCGGGCCTCCGGCCCTGACGAGACTCGCGCCGCTGGTGTCCCCGCGCAGAGGTCGGGGCCCATCTTCGCTTCGAAAAGCTGCTTGAGGGCATTGTCGATCAGCGGCCATCGAAATCAGATGTCACGGGTTGCCCGCACCCGAGTGCGGGGGTCCAAGACACCTGAGGCGGGGCTCGTCACGGCGCCCAGCTTCGCTGCTTCGGCTTGACAACCTGCCCATGAATCACGGGCGAGCTTGTCACGGCGTAGCCGAAGGCGAAGCCGGAACGCCCGTGCTACGAGAACGCCACGAACGAGACGAACGATGCCTACCGCTCGCCGGCGGCCAGCGCGGGCGGCCACGACGTCGGCATCGGCTGCAACGCGACGGAGGCCTTGTTCAGATAGCTGCAGCTGCAGTCGTTCGTGCTGTCCGGCATGAGGACCAGCCCGCCGACGGCCAGCGTGTTGATCCAGCACCCGGGGCGGATGCCGCCGTAGTTGATCGTATGTTTGCCGTGCAGCAGATCGACGTATCCCAACGTGCCCGAACGGAACAACAGGAGATTGCGTGAGCCCGACACGATCCCGCACCCGTAGCTTCGCGCGAAGTTCCAGACCTCCTTCTCGCCCGTCTTCGGATTGGTCCACGTCTTCGGCTCGCCCGTGAGCAGGTCCCACGCACCGGGGGCGTTACCGACGGGCTCGAAGTCGTCCCGCCCGATACGAAGTCGAGGATGGGCATAGAGAGTGAGGTCGTTGATGAGTGGCCTCGTCTCGTAGCTCGCCTCGCGAGTCCAGAGCACCTTCCCGGTGGAGGCCCGATAGGCCCGCATCTTGCCGCCCTTCTCCGAGCCGCTCAGCCGGAAGCGTGTGGGCTGATAGCTCATGAGCAAGGCGTCATGCGTGACACTCAATTCCAGGACCGTCCCCCAAATATCGTTCGCGCTCTTCCAAAGGACGTCGCCCGTTTGCGCGTCCAGCGTCAGGAGCGTGCCCGGGGCGTGGGCTTGGGGTGGCTTCTTCTTCCCGCGTCGAGGCGGCTCATACGGCAACTCGCGGTCGATGAGGTGTACGCGCCCGTCGCCCACGGCGATCGCGTTGTGGCGGATCCGCTGCTTGGGCACGAACGACCATCGTTGCTTGCCCGTCTTGGCGTCCAAGGCGAACAGGAGCAACGCCTGCGTGAACTGCTCGCTCATATCGCTGTTGAGGTAGCAATACGGAACCGTGTACGACGTATCGGCGAGCGTGCCGAAGAGGAGCTCGCCGTCGCAGGCGATCCATCCCCAGCGGCCCTCCTTTCCGTCCGGCCGCTTGGGCGCGGGGAACTCGCCGAGCTTCTTGCCCGTGGCCGCATCGATGCGAATGCACCTCGAGCCGTACCCGACGTACAGGCTGTCGTCGGCCGCGCAATACGAGCTGTTCGTCCCGGACACGCCCATCAGGTGTTCCTGATCGAACGGTTTGTTGAAGCCCTTCACGGCATACTCCCAAAGGAGCCGGCCGTTGTACGCGTTGAGCGCGCAGATCTTGTCGACGCCGGCCGTAAACAGCAGACCGTTCCGGAAGAGCGGGGAGTAGCCACGGCCGTGTCGGTTCGGCGTGTCGATGTTCGGCCGGGCGAACCAGAGCATGCCGAGCGGGGCCTTGGCGACGGTATCGGCCGAGCAGCCGGTATTCGCGGGGTTGCAGTACTGGTGGGTCCATTCGCCCGCGCCCTCGATCGGACCGCGGACGGTCTTCGCCATGGCCCCGATCTTGCCAAGGATCATCACCCCGCCATACGGACGCTGCATGCGCGACGCCTCGGCGAGCGCGCCTGAAGCCAGATCGCCAGCCAACGACCGCTGCGAGACGACAAGGTCGGCGAAGTAGTCGGAATAGGGCACGCGGCTCAGCTCGGCCTGGTGAATCATCACGCGGTGACCGAGCAGATCCTCCGCTCTCGCGCGGGCCCGGGCACGCTCGACGTTCTTGGCGTCGGGGTCGACGCCGTAGACGATGAGCTTCGTCTTCGCCGCGAGCGTGCACGCCAGCGCGCCGTCGCCGCAGCCGAGGTCCAGGCAGTAGCCCTCGCCGACGCCCGATCGTCGGAGGATCTCCGCGACGGCCGGCGCGAGCTCCGCATCCGCGGGGCAGGCCGACTTCGGCTCGGATGCTCCGGCGTCCACGATGCGAGGACTGCCGGGTGCCTCGCCGCTGAAGCAGAGGATCCGACCGCGATCCGTGCTGACGAAGAGGCTCCCGTCGGCGACGGCCAATCCTGCCGCCTTGCCGTCCACCTTTGCCGTCCAGAGCGGATCGCCCGAGGCAAGGGCGAACCGCGCGACCTGCCCCTCGCCGCCGCAGAAGACCGAGTCGCCGGCGACGAGCACGCTCTCCGGCTCGGCGGGAAGCGGGCGGGTCCACTGGTCGTTGGGAGCAAGCTTGCTCTTCTTGCCTCGCTGCGTCTTGAGCACAAACGGCTTGGCCCGGTCCACCGCCAGCAACGTCTTCCCGAGCGTGCCGACGATGCGGTTCGGGCCGGCCGCCGTCGTCCGCGCTTCCAGTCCGCCGGCGACCCGGTTTCCGTCGGAAAGGCGGAAGGCACAACGATCGTTGAAGAACAGATCGTCGATCGCCACGACGGCCGACCCGCCGTAGTGGCCGTTGGCCTGCAGATGGAAGTAGAGCTGCTTGCCCGTCTTCCGATCAAATACCGCGGGCACGGCACGCCCGGTCGGGATGATCAGCTTCTCGCCCGCGACGACGAGGTAACCCTGGGCCGAGATGCCGCTGTTCGCGTTGGCCGTGCCGTGCGGCTGCGGCATGTAGGTGAAGCCCGCCTGGTCGTTGCACCAGATTTCCTTGCCGGTCTCAGGGTCGAGGGCGTAAAGGTAGATTCCGTCCGTCGGCCAGATGCCCGCGCCGAAGTAGAGGACGCCGTCGGCGACGACCGGCCCGCCACGCGCCGGCCAGCGCGAGACCATGCGCCCGTTCCCGAGGATCATTCGATCGTCGGGGCCGCCTCGCTTCTGCCAGAGGGGCTCGCCGTCCGCGGCCCGCAGACAGTAGAGCGTTCCGTCGTCGCTCGCGACGAAGACACGGTCCTTCCACACGACGGGCGCGAAACGGATCGGGGCGTTGGTCTGGCATTGCCACCGCTGTTGGCCGGTCCTGGCGTCCAGCGCGTGAACCGAGCAATCCGCGGAGCTGCCGAAGTAGACGATCCCGTTGGCAACGACGGGCTGGTTGACACGATCGAAGAGCATTCGGCCTTCCTGGCCCCACGCCGGCATCGGCGGGTGCTGGGCGCGGTAGATCCAGGCGGGAGACAGATCCTTCGGTAGGGATTCGTCGACGAAGCCGGTCCGCGCCGCGTTGCCGCGGACCATCGGCCAGTCGGCCGCGACGCCGGTGGGTGTGGTGAGCAGGAAAATGCCGAGAAGGAACAGACGGTTTCTCATGGCCAAAGTCCCTCGCTAGGAGAATGGATCGTTCATGCTTCGATCGGAAAACGATGCGCGGATCTTCATTCGGCGACCCCGCGGGTTGAGCCGGCGGGGACACGAAGTCTTTCCTGCTGATTCGCGACCCCACCGCTGAAGCGATGGGCCACCCGAGCTTTCCCTATGCGCGGGTGACGTTCTGAGGTAGGCGCGCGACGTACCAACCCACCGCTGAGTCGCGACCCCACCGCTGAAGCGATGGGGCACGCGAGCTTTCCAGAGTTTGTCGTCGCCCAACAACGAGTCTACTCGTCCGCTTGTGCGTACTGAGGCGCGATTTCGACGTAGGGCTTGCCTAGCCGCTTCTTGATGCCGAGCAGCTCGCCCATGTCGTTGCCCTCGATCTTGTGTCCTACGTACTGAAGACCATAACCGACGACGATGAGGGCCACGGGTCGCCACCAGTTCGGCCAGTCGGACTGATAGAGCTGCCAGGCGATGAGGGGCAGCGCGAGGACCGTCAGCGGGATGCCGATCGCGTGCAGGACGCGATTGAGCGGGTGCTGATGCCGCGGCGGCCAGTTCCTGATGAAGCTCCGGATGCTCAACGCAGGTCTCCTGCAGCTCTGTCTACGCCGTCGGCTCGATGATGGCCGACATCGAACCCTTGCACGCCTCGACCCGCCAGTCCGCCCCGTAGGCATGGATCTGATCGCGCTTCAGCTCGGCGCGCTCGAGCGTGGTGGTGTCGACGATCGCCCGCCCCTCGGAGTCCACTTCTCGCGCGAGCAGATAGCCCCGTTCCGTAGGGTGCCCGAAGAGCCTTGCCAGCATCTCGATCACGTATTCGTACGTGTGCTCCTCGTCGTTGAGCAGCACGACGTGATAGCGTGGCTGGATCTCCGCCTCCTGGTCGGGCCGAGCGACACCCGGCTTGACGGCGGTCTTCTCGGCTGGATCCGACATCACACGACGCCTCATCGACTCCCCCGCGCCACTCCATTGAACCAGCCTCAGGCGGGATGGGCAAGGCCGGAACCCGTTTGTTCCGCCTTTCGTCGCTGACTACACTACGTACTGCATTTCCGAAGTATCGCGACTACCTGCCCGAGCCGCCGGATTCATCCGGCGCGGCCGCGCGGCATGAATGCCGCAGCTC
>CAZKCX010000091.1:6498-13924 GCA_964550865.1 uncultured Planctomycetales bacterium | reverse complement strand
GAAAAGCCATGACCCGCAAGGAGCTAGTAACCGGAGTTAGCTAGAGACTCAGTAGCTCCTTTAGCTGCGGCACGGCGACCTGAAGTGCGTTCAAGATCTTGCGCAGTCGGGAGTCCCGAGTCCTGCCGGTCGTTCGATTGATCTGCTCAAGGAAGTCGCCGCCGAAGGGGTCGTTCGTTCTGCCCACAGACCGGTCCGGCTCACGAATCAGTTGCGGAACGATATGGAGGTAGCGAACGGATTGGAAGTACTCGACGAGGTCACGGAATTCCTTGTTGGCCAGCACCTGTTCCAGGTACGTCTGACTGAGTCGCTTGGGATCCTCCCTATCCTGCTGGTCGGGCCGGTTGAGGAGTTCCCCGCCATTGCGAGCGACTCGTTCTCTCTCAATCGCGAGCACACGCTGCCGGTCCTGGTTGAACGAGAGTTCGTACTCCCATAGGGAGGGCTCGTCCTCCGTGCCAATGCGCGCCTGAATCGTGATGTCCGAATACCTACGGGCGGCGAGGCACCGCAAGGCCGAAACCCCGCCACGAGAGTTGACGGCTGCCTGTAATCCGCCGCCGACGGCTGCGATGTCGCGAAGGAAACGGAAGATGTCGAGGAAGTTCGATTTCCCCGAGGCATTGGCGCCGACCAGGAAGACCCTTGGCCGCAATTCCACATCCGCCTGCGCGAAGTTGCGCCAGTTCTCAATGTGGACGTGCGTGAAATAGAGAGTCTGTCGTCGCCGCGACTTGCTCATGACCGTAGCGCCTTCCTAATCGGGAGTGTAGCAACTCCCGGAAACGGTGTCACGATGGCCACGATTTGCCTCATCGTCTATGATATGCTCCGTCGCTCGTCCAACGATGCGAGACGCCGAGTCGGCTTTCGGCATCCCGGCGCTGCGGAAGATAGCAACGGCTCTGAGAAGCGCCGAGTTCAGAGAAATAACCATGAAGACGCTACTGGCCAAGGTCGTCAAGGGACAAGACCTGACGCGGGACGAGGCCCGCGATGCGTTCGATCGGATCATGTCCGGCCAGGCGACCGAAATCGAAATCGCCTCCCTCCTGACGGGCCTGGCGTGCAAGGGCGAATGCCCCGACGAGCTGATCGGCGCGGCCCAGGCGATGCGGGCGAAGGTTACACCTGTTCGGTGCGGCGACCCCACCGCCATCGACACGTGCGGCACGGGCGGCGACGGCATCAGCACGTTCAACATCTCGACGGCCTCCGCCATCGTTGCGGCGGCCGCGGGGGCGACGGTGGCCAAACACGGCAACCGGACGAATACGCGGGTCAGCGGGTCGGCCGAGGCGCTGCAGGCCCTCGGGGTAAACATCGAGGCAGGCGTGCCCACCGTCGAAGACTGCATTCGGGAGGCGCGCGTGGGGTTCCTTTTCGCCATCCTGCTGCATCCGGCCATGAAGCATGCGGGACCGGTTCGCAAGGCCTTGGCTCTGCGGACGATCTTCAACCTCCTCGGGCCGATGACGAATCCGGCCGGGGTGAAGCGGCAGGTCCTCGGAGTGAACCGGCCCGAGCTGACCGAGCCTATTGCGAAGGTGCTCGACGGGTTGGGCGCGGTCCGAGCCATGGTGGTGCACGGCATGGACGGCCTGTGCGATCTGACCATCACCGGGCCGAGCCGAATTAGCGAGCTGAAGGACGGCAAGATCGAGACCTACACCGTCGAGCCGGCATCCCTCGGTCTCGCGAAGGGCACGCTGAACGATCTCCACGTCGATTCCCCCGAAGAGAGCGCTATCGCCATCCGCAATGTGCTGGCCGGCAAGCCCGGTCCCCACCGCGACATCGTCCTGCTCAACGCCGCCGCGGCCTTGGTCGTGGCCGACAAGGCCGCTGACCTTGCCGAAGGCGTACAGAAGGCGGCTGAATCGATCGACTCCCAGGCGGCCACCGAGACGCTCATCACCCTCGTCGGCATCAGCCAAGGCAAGTAGACCTTTGCCGAACAACCTCGCTTCACCGGGGACGCGCCCCGAACGACGGTCTCCGCGAGGGGGTGCCGCACCCTGCCTTCGAGCTGTCGCCGGGCGGTGCTATAATCATCTGTTTCGTCTCCGCCGGAGCGGAGTGTCCAGCCGTAGGCAGGCAAGTGTGCCGATGACCCAGAAGCCCCCGCAAGAGCTCCAGCTCACCGACCTCCTGGACGTGGCGACCCTCCAAGAGATCCTCGACGTCTTCGCCGCCGTGACGCGCGCGAGCGTAAGCCTGTGTGATCCCCAGGGCCGACTGATCCTCCGCCCGTCGGGCACGAACGCCTTCTGCCGGCTGCTCCTGGATACCGAAGACGGCCGCGCCTCGTGTCGTGAGAGCCACCGCGAGGCCGTTCGACGGGCCGTCGAGCAGCGCGAGTGCGTCCCCACCCGCTGCCACGCGGGCATGACCCAGTACGCCGCGCCGATCCTCCTGGAAGAGGAGGTCCTGGCCGTCATCGTCATGGGCGACATGCCGAACCGCCTGCCGGATGCCGAGCAGCTGGATAGGCTGGCGCATCGTTTCGGCATCGACCGCGACGCCTTTGACGCCGTCCACCAGAATGCCCCCGCGTTCACCGAAGAGCAGATGACCTCGGCCGTCTCCCTTCTCCAGCTCCTGGCCAACACGCTGGCCCGCTTCTGCCAGCAGGAGGACCGTCTCCGCCGACGCGTGGACGAGTTGGTGACGCTGTACGACATCACGTCGGCCTTGACGGGACCGGGCGATCTGGAGGAAGCACTCCGCCTGACGGCCGCCAACGTCGCCAAGGTGCTTCCGGTGAAGGCGTGCAGCATTCGCTTGCTGGATCGAAGCACGAACGAGCTCCGGATCGCGGCCGGCTACAATCTTTCCGGCAAGTACCTGAGCAAGGGGCCCGTCCGCGTCGAAGAGAACCCGATCGACAAGGCGGCCCTCGAGGGGAAGATCGTCTACATCGCCGACGTCGGCGACGACGATCGCATTCGCTATCCGGCCCAGGCGCGAGAGGAAGGGCTCGTGAGCGGCCTGGTCGCGGGCATGATCTTCCGCGAAGAGCCCGTGGGCGTGATTCGCGTCTACACCGGGCAGCGTCACGCGTTCACGGCGTTCGAGACGAGTCTGCTCCGCGCGGTCGCGAGCCAGGTCGCCGCGTCCATCGAGAACAAGCGTCTCACCGAGGAGGCCATCGAGGCCGAGGTCGTCAACCGACAGATCCAGAGCGCTGCCGAGGTCCAGCGCCGCATGCTGCCGGAGCACCCGCCCGAACACAGGGCGTTGGACTTCGGCACGGTCTACGAGCCGACCCAAGGCCTGGCAGGAGACTTCTTCGACTTCCTTCAGCTGCCCGACGGGCTGTTGGGCCTATCGATCGCCGACGTCGTCGGCAAGGGCGTCGCGGCCTCGCTGTTGATGGCGTCGGTCCGCAGCGCGCTGCGGGTCTGGGCACGCGGGCTCGGGCCCGTGGAGGAGATCATCCGCCGCGTCAACGGGGAGCTCTACCGCGACACTCTCGCCCACGAGTTTGCCACGCTCTTCTACGGCGTGTTCACGCCGAACGGCAGGGAGCTGACCTATTGCAGCGCCGGCCACGAGCCGCCCCTGCTCGTTCGCGACGGCGAGATCACACGGTTGGAGACCGGTGGGATGCTGATCGGAACGATCCCCGACGCGAAATATGAGCAAGGCAAGGTGGAGCTCCGGCCGAATGACCTGCTCCTCTTCTACACCGACGGTGTGGTGGATGCGATGAACTTCGCCGGTGAAACCTTTGGGCGTGGGCGATTGGCCGACTCTCTGATCCGCTACGCCGGCCTGCGGGCCGAAGTCATCGCGCCGAACATCCTGTGGGATGTGCGGCGATTCGCGGGGCTGGTCAACCAGATCGACGACATCACGATGGTGTCCGTGAAGGTCAAGGGGTAGGCGCGACGCCCCATCGACGTCCGCCCGCCGGCGACTCAGTCGGCGAGCATGCGCAAGAGCTTCGGCGTGAGGAGCCAGATGAGTTGGCCGTGCGGCTCGGGCGTGATCTCCTCGAGATCGATCCGGCACACCGCCCCCTTCTTGAACCGGATTCCCTCGCCGGACTCGGATCCGATCAGGGCGGCCGCGATGAGCTCGAAGTCCGGGTTGTGGCCGACCAACGCCAGGCTCTCGGATGCGCCGTACGCCTCGAGCAGCTTGGCCGCTTCCTTCATGTTGGCGCCGGGGACGAGGAGATCGCTGCGCTCGAGCCGGTCCGGGCACGTCAGCACGTCGCAGACGATCTCGGCGGTTTGCACCGCGCGGAGCAGCGGGCTCGTGACGACCGCATCGAATTCCACCTTCATCTTCTTGAGCGCTTCGGATTGCTTCCGCATCTTCTCGATCCCCACCTCGGTGAGGGCACGTTCGCCGTCCGGTGTGTTTACACGATTGCTGCCGTCCACGGCAATGGCATGACGTATGAGGTAGAGTTGCATGGCAGGTCTCCTTCATCCACGCCCCGAACGGGACGGACGTGAACCTTGTCCGGGCGCACATGCCGCACAACGCCCAGGCGAGGTTGTTGTTCCCGCTGGGTTGCCGTAGATTGCATTCGTATTGTCGATTTCCGGGCTGGCATACGCAAGGGAAAGGCATCATGCCTCAATTGACGGACGAACAACGGCAGGCCTCGCTATCGCTCTTGCAAGACCTGATCCGCATCGACAGCACGAACACCACGCAGGCCGATTCCAACGCCCGCCGTGCCGAGGAGCGGATCATCCAGTTCGTCTCTCGCGTCTGCGTCGAGATGGGCATGGAGGTTTCCTTGCACGAGGTCTTTCCCGGCCGGTGCAACCTGACGGCGCACTGGCCTGAGCAGAAAGCCTTCACGTCGATCGCCTTGGAGGCCCACACCGATACCGTCGGGGTCGGCGGGATGACGATCGATCCGTTCGCCGCCGACGTGGGAGACGGAAAGGTCTGGGGTCGCGGCGCCTGTGACGACAAGGGATCGCTCGCGGCGTTTCTCTCCGCGCTGCGGATCGCCCGCGCGCGGGGCCGACGATTCGCCGACAAGATCCACCTGGTCGCGACCGTGGGCGAGGAGACCGGATGCGAAGGGGCCTACGCCCTGGCAGACAGCGGCTTTCGCGTGGATGCCTGCGTCGTGGGCGAGCCCACGAACTGCCGACTCGTGACGGCGCACAAGGGAGCGCTCTGGTTTCGCGTCACGGCCGAGGGCGTGCCGAGCCATACGTCCGTGCCGGAGCGTGGCCGCAACGCCATTCATGCGATGGGACGGGTCATTCGCTTCGTTGAGGAGGACTTCTCCCGCCGTCTCGCGGGCGAGTGTCATCCGTTGGTGGGCGCCCCGACGATCGCCGTGAGCATGATCAGCGGAGGCCAGGCCGTGAACGTCGTGCCGCCGCGTTGCGAGGCCAACGTCGATTGGCGCTTCTTGCCGGGGCAAGACGTCTCAACCCTTGCGGCGGAGTTCGAGCGATCCTTGCGGGCGGCCCTGCCCGACGACGCGGATGCGCTGACCGTGACCGACGTCCGCGGACACCCCGCCGTCGAGTCCGACCCGGACGGCCCGTTGGTCCGCAATCTCCTCGGCTCGTGCCGGGCGGTGACCGGCCAGGACGCGCCGGCCGGGGTGAACTACTTCACGGACTCGGGTCCCTTGTCCCAGGCGCGCATCCAGTGTGTCGTGTTCGGGCCGGGGGACATCGCGAACGCCCACGGCGCGGCCGAGTTCCTCGAGCTCGAACAGTTCTACCTTGCCATCGAGACCGTGTTAGACTGGTTGGAGAACCACGCGGACCGCTCTCTGCTCGGCTGAGCGAGTCCCGCTCGGAAAGAGAAGATGAAGGCCGCCGCCGCATTCAGTTTGTTCGCCGTCTTGGCCTCCGCCGAGGAGCCCTACGGACCGCCCGCCCCCTCGGCGCATCCCACGGACGCCACGAAGTGCGCGTCGCGCCCCACGCTTGCGCTCGCGTGCCAACGCAAGGCGGAAGCCCTGTGCGCCGCCTTCGGGGCCGATCATGTCTGGTTCGAGGCCCCCTTCGTGCTCGCGGGGGATCTGCCCATCCGCGACGCCCGCGAATGGGGCCTTCGATCCTGGCACGAGAAGGTCATCCGACCGGCCGCGACGATCCTGTGGCGAGACTACTTCTCCACACGACCCCAGGAGCCGATCGTGGTCTTGCTCTTCGGCTCCCTCGATGCGTTTCGGACGCACGCGCGGGCACGCGGCGAATTCGCGCGTCGACACCCGACCCGCTACGGCTTCTACGAGCCGTCGCGGCGCGCGGTCGTGGTTAACGTCTCTACGGGCACGGGGACGTTACTGCACGAGCTGACCCACGCGCTCATGGATTGCGACTTTCCCGATGCCCCGCCTTGGCTCTGCGAAGGAATGGCGACGTTGCACGAATCGCGGAACGCGCGATTCGTTGCGCGAACGGCCCGGCCGCCCGGGGCGAATCGGAGAGGGACCACACTTCGCAAGGCCTTGAGGCGCGGACAGCTCCCGTCGTTACGACGATTCCTGACGATGCGCGATTTCCGCGGACCGATGGAACCGGTACACTATGCCCTGGCGCGGTATTTCTGTGCCTACATACGATCCTCCCGAAAGCTCGCCGAGCTGTACCGGACGTTTCGGGATCACAATGAGCACGATCGCACGGGCCTGAGCTTTGTCGAAGAGGTGTTCGGGCGTCGGCGGATCGAGCTGATCGAACAAGATTTCCTCGCGTGGGTCCGCGGGCTTCCCGAGGGCGACGCAGAAGGGATACCTCCCGATGGCCATTGAGTTCGAATGCGATCGCTGCGGACAGGACCTCAAGGTCCCCGACGACTGGGGCGGCCGGCGTGTCCGCTGCAAGGGATGCAATCGTGTCCTCACCGTTCCCGACCCCTTGGTGACGCAGCTCGACAGCTCGTTCGATTTCGAGGCGCTGCACCAGGACCAGGATGCCGAGGAGGAACAGCTCGTCACGGAGTTCTCACCGATCCCCCGCGCCAGCCGACGCTCGCGCGAGGCCAAGGAAGACAAGTTCGAGGTCACGTGCCCGCACTGCAAGAAGGTCATTCGGGTGCAGGACCCGTACATTGAAGTGCTCTGCTCGAGCTGCTGGAAGCCCGTCCCGCCTCTTAAGAAGGGTGAAGAGCTCACCACCAGCGGGCCTCGCAAGGACGATACCGGCGCGTACTACGACGAGTTGATGGGTGTGTTTTCGTATCCGATGGGCGCGATCGGCTCGATCTCCTTGGGAATGGCGGTGGCCGGCGGCGCGATCGCCCTTCCGATCTCCGTCATCCTGATGTTCGTCATGGGTGTGGCGCTCAACCCCATTGCCGAACGAGCGGACATCTCTTGGGTGCCCTGGGTGCTGGCGGGCATGTTCGTCGTGGAGGGCTTCTACTTCGCCGGCATGGGGTATTCGGCCATGCTCGACTCGGCCGGCAACACCGCAGCGGCGGT
>CAZKCX010000091.1:0-6488 GCA_964550865.1 uncultured Planctomycetales bacterium | reverse complement strand
CCCCTGAGGTGCCGTGGAACCTGACGACCATCGGCTCGGGCATCGTGGGCTACCTGACGCTGGTGATCGTGTACGGCCTCGCCTTCGTCGGGCTGAACTACCTCCTCAGCGGCGGGAAGTTCGTCGTCCCCACGTCGCTCGAGCAGGCGACCAAGCTCATCTCCCCCGTCAGTCTGCTTGCCCTGGCCATCCTGACCTTCACCGTGCCGATGGCCATCGTCGGGCTGTCGCTCATGCCGGGCCTGGGGGGATTGAGTCCGGGCCGGATCATGCGGTCCATCGCCGCTACCGCGGTGCATTACGTCTTCCTGTTCCTGGCGGTCTGCTTCGTGCTGGCGATCTACATCGGAATCACCTCGAACGTGGTCGCCTGGGCGATCGAGGCCTTGATGACGGTCCTCCGCAAGGGCATCGAGGAGGGACTGGGCGAGCTGGCGATGGGGTTGCTCGCCTGGATGGCGCTGGTGGGGACGGGGCTGTATCTGGCTTTGATGATGGGTCGCCTGCACGGCCTGTTCGCGCGGACCTTCCGGGCCAGGCTGGCATTCACATAGCACCGAGGTGGCACGGCCGCCCCCGGCCGTGACGTCTATCGAGGCGACCCTCGGCTTCGTTGCGCATCGCCGCGGCAGCCCCGTCAGTGAGACCCCATCGGGCCCAGCCGAGCGCTGCACGAAGCCTTCTGTGGTCGGGCCCAAGCTCCGGTTCAGCGAGACAGGCCTCAGCATCCGCAACACACTACGGACAAAGGAAAGGACAACCATGGCGTACTACGTTTCCTGCCGGATGGCGAGCTACGGCAAGTACATCGACGAAGGATGGGCGCACCTGCCCACACTGGGCGTTCGCTACGTCGAGATCCCCGTGCCCGCCGACGATCGGATCGACGCCACGCGCGAGCGGCTCGAGGCGAACGGGCTCGCCGTGGGCTCGTTCCAGGGCACGTGCGAGGTCGGCGAGGAGCTCAACGTCTCCAACGTCGCCCGTCAGTGTGCGGTTTGCCGGGAGTTCGGGACGACACGGCTGTTCGTCAGCGTCAAGGCCGGCGAGACCGAGCGGCAGGTCGTCTACGATCGTCTCCGCCAGGCGGGCGAGGAGGCCGCCAAGTGTGGTGTGATCGTCATGCTCGAGACGCATCCGGACCTGGCCACCAACGGCGACGTGGCCGCCGAGACGATGAAGGCGGTCGATCATCCGAACGTCCGCATCAACTTCGACACGGCCAACGTCTACTACTACAACGAGGGCGTCGACGCCGTCGGTGAGTTGCGGAAGATCCTCCCCCATGTCGAGGGCGTGCACCTCAAGGACACCGACGGCGGGTACAAGCACGCCTACTTCCCCGTGCTCGGCCAGGGCGTGGTGGATTACCCCACGGTCATCCGGCTCCTGACGGATCGTGGCTACGACGGGCCGTTCACGATGGAGCTCGAGGGGATGGCCGGCGTGGAGATGTCCGCCGAGCAGCAGAAGCAGTACGTCGCAGATTCCGTGGCGTACCTGAAGCAGATCGGCCTGCTGCGCTGAGCAGATCGGCCTTCCTCGAGGTCTTCCGCAGGCTCACGTGGGGTACGTGAACGTATCGTGGCACGCGCGTGCCCGCGTGGCGACGCTTCGCCATGATGAGCTCGCCCGTGAGCGCCTATGGACGAGATGCCCATGCTACATCGCCGGCGATCCGGTATCATGGGGGAGATGTCAATCCCCGCGAACGAGGAGCGTCGTATGGATCGCCGACGGGACACGTGGATCATGCTCGCCCTGCTGGGATGCTGCCTCGGCGCGGCCGACCGGGCCGCCGCGGGCGAGATCCGCTTCGACTTCGAGGACGGCACGCTCCAGGGCTGGACCGTCGTCGAGGGTGGGTTCGGAAGGCTCGTCAACGATCGACGGCGATTCCACAACACGCCCGAGGTCAAGTACAACAAGCAGGGGCGGTACTTCCTCACCACGCTGGAGTCCCCGAAATACAAGTCGCACGATGCGTATACGGGTGTGATCGAGTCCCCCGTCTTCGTGCTCTCGGGCAAGACCGCGTCGCTGCTCGTCGGCGGCGGGAAGCACAAGACCACGTACGTCGCCCTCTGCACCGTCGACGGCCAGGAACACCTCCACGCCCGCGGCCGAAACGCCGAGAAGATGCGGACGGTCACGTGGAGCGTCGCGGAGTTCGTCGGCAGGCCGGTCTTCCTGCGGATCGTCGACAAGCACAAGCACGGTTGGGGCCATATCACGTTCGACGACTTCCGCGCCGAGGGCGAGATCGACCATGCCGCCACGAAGGCCCGCGCCGAGATCCGCCGGCGCATGGCCCGCAAGAGGGCGATCGAGAGGCAACTGCAATCCATCGAGCCGATCCGCCGCGCCGTCGTCGACCTGACGCAGACGTTCGGCGAGCGATATCCGAAGGGCGCTGCGTTTCTCGCTCGGCTGGAGAAGCTCCGCGAGCGAATCCAGGAGGCGGACCTCGAAGGGCGTAGCCGGCTCGATAAGGATATCGACTCCCTGCGTCGTGATGCGTTGCTCGCCAATCCCCTCCTCGCCGCGCAGCCGATCCTGTTCGTGGTGCGACACCAGTACAAGCCGGACCACCACGCCACGGCCACCATGTTTCAGAACGGCGAGATCAATACGCACAGCTTTCAGGGCGGCGGGTCGATGAAGACCATCGACCTGGCCCAGGGCGGAAAGGTGACGACGCTCATCGACGTGCCCAAAGGCGTTGCCCGGGATCCCGAGGTCAGCTTCGACGGGAAGCGCATCCTCTTCTCCATGCGGCGCGATCGCGCGGACGACTACCACATCTACGAGATGAACGCCGACGGCACGGGCCTGCGGCAGATCACCGAGGGCAGTGCGCTCAGCGACATCGACCCGATCTACCTGCCCGACGGCTCGATCGTCTTCGCCTCGACGCGGGAGCCCAAGGTCTGCCAATGCAACCGCCACATCATGGCCAACCTGTTCAAGATGAACGCCGACGGTTCCGGCATGCACCAGGTCGGGCGGAACACGCTCTTCGAGGGCCATCCCTTCCTCATGCCGGACGGCACGATCCTCTACGACCGCTGGGAATACGTCGACAAGCACTTCGGGCCGGCCTTCGGGCTCTGGACGGTCAACCCGGACGGCACGAATCATGCGGTCTTCTACGGAAACAACGCGTGGTCGCCCGGTGCGATCATGGACGCCAGGCTCCTCCCCGGCACGCACCGGTTCGTCGCGACGTTCGGCTCGTGTCACGATAGGCCTTGGGGGGCGATCGCCATCGTCGACCGGACCTACGGCATGGACGGGCTCGCACCGGTCGTGCACAGTTGGCCGGCCGACATCAGCCGGCAACTGAGCAACCGACGGGAATACACCAGCGCCAAGCGTCGCGGCCACCCGATGGGATACCAGATCGACACCTTCCGCGGCCTGCCGATCAAGTATGAGGATCCCTATCCGCTGAGTGAAAAGCACGTCCTGTGCTCGCGGATCATCGAGGGCGAGCGGACGGGCCTCTTCCTGCTCGATACGTTCGGCAACGAGGTCCTCGTCCATGCCGAGGGGCCGGGCTGCTACGACCCGATGCCGATTCGCCCTCGCCCCAAGCCGCCCGTCGTGCCGCGAAAGAAACGGTTCGATCAGGAGAAGGGCCTCTTCTACGTCGTCGACGTGTACATCGGAACGGGGATGCAGCGCGTCGAGCGCGGGACGGTGAAGTGGCTCCGCGTCGTCGAGGCGCCGGAGAAGATCTACTGGACGCGCAAGGGGCACTGGAACATCGACGCCACCCAGGCGCCGGCGATGAACTACAACTGCACGAGCAACAAGCGAATCCTCGGCAAGGTTCCCGTCGAGGCGGATGGGTCGGCCTACTTCTCCGCCCCGGCAGACAAGTTCCTTTTCTTTCAGCTCCTTGACGACAACGAGATGATGATCCAGTCGATGCGGAGCGGGGCGATGGTGCAGCCCGGTGAGCGGCTCGGTTGCATCGGCTGCCACGAGGACCGCCTCGACTCCGTGCCGAACGGGGCGATAGCCAAGGCGATGCGCCGCGGTCCGAATGAGCTCGAGCCCTGGTACGGCCCGCCGCGGGACTTCAACTACCTCACGGAAGTCCAGCCCGTCTTCGACAAGCACTGTGTGACGTGCCACGACTACGGTAAGCCCGCCGGGAAGGTCCTCAACCTGTCGGGCGATCTCGGTCTGGCGTTCAACACGTCGTACCTGGAGCTGCGGAGCAAATCGGCCGTGCGGTGGTATCCCGATCCGCCCGGGTCGGAGAAGCTGCTCGTCAAGGCCGTCGACGACGGCCCGGCCGAGGCGCTGCCGCCCTACGCGTGGGGTTCTCATCGCAGCCGCCTGGTGGACGTCATTCGCGGCGAGCACCATGACGTGAAGCTCGACAAGCAGGAGGTCGATCGCATCATCACCTGGATCGACATGAACGCGCCCTACTACGGCTCGTACGCCAGTGTCTATCCGGACAACGTCTTCGGGCGCTCACCGCTTGACGATGGGCAGATCCAAAAGCTCCGCCGGCTGACCGGCGTGAAGGTCGGTGATCAGGGCACGGAGATGTGGACGTCCACCGTGAACCTCACGCGCCCGGAGCTGAGTCCGTGCCTGAACGGGCTCAAGGAGAAGAACCCGAAGGCCTACGAGCAGGCGCTCGCGATCATCCGCTCCGGCAAGGCTGCGCTGGCGAAACGCCCGCGCATGGATATGGAGGGTGCCCGCCTCGTCGGCATCGAGCGGCAGCGCAAGGCCAAGCACGACGCGCAGGCACGACGGGAGGCCGAGATCCGTGGTACGATCGTCCGCAACCAGAGTGCAGGCAACGAACCAGCCGGCGAGAAGACGTACTGAGCTGCGTGCAGGAAGGGGCGACTAGCCCGCCAAAGAAGAGTTCTATCTGGACGGCTCATGGCAGCGGCCGATGGAGATCATCGCTCACGCGATGACGACGCGAATACCCAGCCGAATTCGTGTCCCCCACCGCTGAGGCGGTGGGCCACCCAAGATTGAAGTGGTGGGCCACCCAAGATTGAAGTGGTGAGCCACCCAAGATTCAGCAGGGCGTCCCGACATTCTTGCATGTAGCGTGGTGTGAAGCCGGAGGACACACTCTACGTGACTACCGGAGCGTGGCGATGATTCGAAACACCGGCATGGCAGCCATCGTTCTGTTCGCGATGATCGGCGGTGAAGCCCGGGCCGGCGTCGAGGCCACCGGCAACACCGACGGCGTGGTGACGTGGAAGCTCGGGACGATCGCCCCGGGCGGATCGGCCCGCGAGGTCGTCCTGCTGGCGTTCGCGGAATCCCATGGCAAGCTCATCGCCCTACTCGAGAAAGCGCGGCGAGATCTGGCCACACTCCCACCCGCGCCCAAGGTCGACGCATCAGGGAAGGCCAAGGGTATCGCATGGCTGCGGAATGATGTGACGGACCTCGGCCTCGAAGACGCCGGTTGGTTCTGGTGGGAGGGCTCGCGTCAGGCGCTGACGTGCAAGCAGGGCGGGCAGCTCAGCCGCTTCGGCTACTACGTGCATTACAACGACGGCAAGGCGAGGCGCGCCGGTACGCACATTCGAGAGAAGGGCAAGCTCGAAAATCTCCGCGTCGTTCGGCCGATGCACCATGTGCGCGGGAATCAGCTGCTCGGACTCGTGGAGACCGCCGATGGCGCGCTCCGCGTTCGCATCCGCGGGCTGATGGGGAAGGGTCCCGTGGCGGCCGTCGAGTTCGTCGTGACCAACACGACGCAGCGACCCATCGCGGACGTACGATTGAGCGCATACGCCAACCTCGAGGCCCGGAACAACCACGAGAACGACTACGGCATCCTCGATGCCCAGGCGGCGGGCGTGGTCTTCGCCGACGTCGGCACACAGTTCTGCGCGGTCCTGACCGGGCTGAAGCGTCCCAATTCGGGACACGCGGGGACATGGGCCTCCTTCGACGCCCTGCAGGCTGGCAAGAACATCCCGTACGACAAGTGGCCGACCTTCGGCGGGATTGACGGGAAGCTCCAGCACCGGCTGGCCCGAGCGTCCATTCCTCATCCTCCCGCACCGTATGTCGAGCCGGAGGAGCCCAAGACGCGAACGCTCAGCCCGGACGAGGCCCGCGAGGTCCTCGAGCGCGACTGGATCTTCCAGGCCGAGGGGGAGCATTTGCTCAGGCGGGCGCACAAGGAGGTCTTCTGGGCCATCGAGCTGGCGATGCGACTCCGCAAGAACCCCAACACGCCCGACCTGTCGCCATACCTGGCGAAACTCGATGCGCTACTCGAACGAATCGACACGATCAAACAGGCCAAGCCGCAAGACGACACGGCCAAGGAGATCTACTTCGCCGTCCGTCGCATCAAGCGGGAGATGATGCTCGCCAACCCCGTCGTCGACTTCTCACGGGTCCTCTTCATCGATCAGCCGTATCCACAGGGCGCCGAGTGGCCGCACGAGGCGCGACATCGCAACGGCATGATGGCCGTG
>CAZKCX010000090.1:0-13969 GCA_964550865.1 uncultured Planctomycetales bacterium | reverse complement strand
CGTGGTGCAAGGCGCGCGCGAGGTCCGCATCCTGATGGCCGACGGCAATCAGTACACGGCTCGGCCGGTCGGGGGCTCGGCGGAGCACGACCTCTTTGTCCTGTACATCGATGCCCCGCGTCGGGTGCTCCGGCCGATCGCCATCGGGACCTCCGATGACCTCCAGGTCGGCCAGCGGGTCTTCGCCATCGGCAACCCCTTCGGCTTCGACCGTACGCTCACCACGGGGGTCGTCAGCGCGCTGGGGCGCCGGATCCAGTCGCCGGGCGGGCAGATCATCGACAACGTCATCCAGACCGACGCCGCCATCAATCCCGGCAACAGCGGCGGGCCGCTCCTGGACAGCGCGGGACGGCTCATCGGGGTGAACACGGCCATCGTCAGCCCCTCCCAGGCCAGCGCGGGCATCGGGTTCGCGATCCCCGTCGATACCGTAAACTGGGTCGTTCCCCAGATCATCAAGCACGGGCGGATCATCAAACCGGGCCTCGGCATCGAGATGCTGTCCGACCGGATCACCCGTCACCTGCAGCTCGAAGGCGTGCTGATTCGACGCGTCCTGCCGAACACGGGCGCCTCCAAGGCCGGTCTCCGCCCCACCGTCTTGGACGAGGCGGGGAGGATCATCCTCGGCGACCTCATCGTCGCCGTCGACGATGAGCCGGTGCGAAGCGTAGAGCAGCTGCGACGGATCTTGGGTGAGCATGAGGTGGGCGAGACGGTCAAGGTCACCGTGATCCGTCAAGGCCGCGAGCAGACCTTCGAGATCCGCTTGTCCGCGGTGTGAGGTGGGCGGCGAAATCCGAACGACGGAGCGGATTCGGCAGGGCGCCACCCGGCCGGTCTGGGGTGGGCAAGGCGAGGACGTACGCGTGTCATTCCTCCGCGCGGATCGCCAACCGCCGTTGCCTCCTGCGAATTCGCTGGACGAGGATGACGGCCATCCCGAACATCAAGCCATAGTAGCCGGCATAGACGATCGGCTCGCCCGGATCGGACACGACACTCAGCATGCTGGCCACCGGCTCGCCCTGCTGACCGAATTGGTAGCTGCTCTGGTAGAATGAATAGCCGCCGTGGCAAAGCGGCTCGTTCATGCTGATGGTCTGCTCGAGTGTCGTCCCGTCCTCCTCCTCGATCCGAACGCGGCTCTCGTACGTGCGAGCGCTCTCGGTGCCGGGGTAATACGTGATCCGCGGCTCGAGCAACGTGATCGAGAATCCCAACGGCACCCGGACCGGCACGAAGCCGACGCGCACGTGCTTGCGGCCGAGATTGACGTCGAAGCGTTCCCCCTTCCGTACCCACAACCGATAGGTCAGGTCCCCTGCCTCGAGACGGATGAACGCCGCCGGCAGCGCCCCTTCCTTTCGCCTCGGGATCGGCTTGAGCGCTCGCTCGCTGCGAGCGTGCGGCAGGATCTCTTTCGCCGTCAACGACGTCTCCGGCCAGGGGGTCTTGATCGGCGTGTTGAGCTTGACGGCGGTGCTGGTGATGCGGCCCTCCTCGTCGCTGAACCGCGCGTAGAGGCGATTCTGCGCATCGAGGAGCAGGTCGATGCTGTTGCGTCGCTGTTCCCGGACGAACGCCTCTTCGTAGCGAAAGCGCACGGGTCGTGTGGTGGGCTCCGCCGCGGTCCTCGTGGTGAGCTTGGCCGGGTCGCCATGCTCACCGGCGAAGTCCTGGTCGGGAAACCGCGCGAAGATGCGGTGGAGACTCGTCTTGCCGGACGGCTCGATCAACTCGAATTCGATCATCGGGTTGACGGGCTGCGACGTGGCCGAACGGATCTCCCGACCCGAGACCATCGCATGGGGGAGATAGCGAAGCACCTTGATCTTGTATCCGGTCCCGCCGAGCGGGACCGTCTCGCCGAGATGCTCCCCGACGTCGACGGCGTATCGCCCTTCGTGCAGCGTGGCGACGATCGTGCCCTTCGGGCGATCGGTCGGCGGCGCGGTCGGTTCCAGCAACCGCTCGAGCATCGCGGCATTGGGCACGCGGAAGAGCCGGAGCGTGAGCGTTCCCATCCGCATCGGCTGCCCGCTCATGAGGGACAGTTCGTGCGCGTGCCCCCCCACGACGACGTCCAGCCGCACCGCCGCTTGCCTGGCATTCGGATCGGCCAACACGCGCTCGCCCTCGTCGATCGTATCCAGGGCGAATTCCTCCAGCGTCATCGTCACGCCGTCGGCGGGACCGACCCGCTCGGAACCCAGCAGACCCGGTCCGCCGTACCCGATCGGGATCTCGGCATGGTCTTGCCCCTCGACCGCGTCGAGCGACACGACCCACGTCTCGCCGTCGAAGTCGGAGCGGGTTTCATTTGGACGCAGCCAGATCCGTCCATGGACGGACCCGATGCGCGTCACGAGCGCGCCGACCAGGACCGCCAGCACCGCGATGTGGACGATGAGGAAACCGATGTGGGTCCTTCGCCATGGCCAACGCACGATCAACGAGGCCAGTGCATTCACGCCGAGGGCCGCCAGGAGGGCGGCGAACCACCAACTGCCGTAGTACACGTTCAACGCGGATTCGGTGCCGTGTTGCGTCTCGTGGAAGCTGGCCAGCGCCATCGCGAATGCGAGCGCGACCACCAGCACCACCGCGAACCTCAACGAAGCAAGCGTACGGATCATTCGGCAGGCATCCCCCGAGGGCGGATCGCATGCAACGCGCGCCGGGGTGGGGCTCCCGCGCTGATTCCATCGACGAAATCCAAGCCTTGGTCCTCCAGGGTTCGGCCGCCTGGCGAGAGGACTCGCGCGAACCCATAATGTTATCCGTCCCGGGCATGCAAGGCCAATCGCATTTTCGCGCGTGACAAGTGCCGGCGACGATGGTCAAATCGTGCCCCGAACCACACGGCGGCATCGGGCCGCCGGACCGGGTCACCCAAGACCACGCGCTACAGACGAAGGAAGGACGTAGCCTATGGCGATTCAGGCGATGCTCATCGGCGGCGGCGGAATGGGAATCCTGCACGGCAAGAACTTCGCGAACCACCCGGATTGCGAGCTGGTGGCCGTCTGCGACATGGACGCCGAACGGCTGGAGGGGCTCAAGGAGGAATTCCCCGGGCTCCCCGCCTACCCGTCGATCGACGAGCTCCTCAAGAACTGCGACGCCGAATTGGCGATCATGATCACGAACGAAACGCTCCGCGTCCCGCCGTGCATCCAGCTCCTCGAGGCCGGTCGACACGTCTTCACGGAGAAACCGCTGTACAGCCGTAGGAACCAGTTCAACCTCGACGACGAGGACGGCAAGGTCGCCTGGGCGGTTATCGACGTCGCCCGAAAGAGCGGCAAGCGGTTCGGCATCGACTACAACTACCACTTCTTCCCGCACTTCGCCAAGCTGCACGAGGCCGTGGTCGGCGGCGAGATCGGCACGCCGCGCCTGGTGTGGGCCCGGGCACACTTCAACTGCTGGTCCCACGTGATCGACCAGATCCTGTGGAACATGGGTCGGCCCGAATGGGTCCAGACGCTTGGTGACTGCACCAAGGAGAATTGGACGCGGCTGATCCACATGAAGTGGGCCGGCGGCGCGGAAGGCGAGCTCGGGGGCAGCCTCGACTGGGGCTACGACGACGGCCCGCTCAAGATCATGATCTGCGGGGACAAGGCCTACGCGACGGCCCTCGGGCTCGAAGGGTTCTACACGCTTCGCGAAGCCGGCTCGTGGCCTTGCAAGGAGCTGGAACGCTGGCAGGGTCAAGCGGCCTACCAGGAGAGCTTCGCTTGCATGGCCGACGCCGTGATCCGGGCCTTGTCCGCCGGAGAGCCCATGCCGGTCGACGACCAGGCCGCCTGGGACGAGCAGGTCTTCGAGGCGGCCGTCTATCGGTCGGCGAAGACGGGCCAGCGGGTCATGCTCGAGATGATCGATGCGGAGCTCCGCGGGGCGTGAGGCCAGGCGGGCGGGGAATCGGCGCTCTGGATCGCGTTCGGGGGGTTCCCCCAAGCCTTGCGCGACCCTGCTGCGGTCTTAATACCTTTTTGCCCAAAGACTAAAGTTTCCTATGTCGATTCCGCCCATCGCGCCCGCGCCAAAGGCGCCGATCGGTGCCTACCGCCAGGGGGACTGTCTCAGGTGGACGATTTAAGCGAAACTTAACATTTTGCTCGTTTGCCGCCCATCTTCCGGGGCTACCGTACTGGCGAGGGAGGCAAGGAGTAGGAGGACCGGAAGTGGAGAGGAAGAGGATGCAAATTCGACCCGAAGAGCCATAACCCGCAAGCCCAAACAGCCGCCAAAGGGACCTTCTGGTCGAGTGTCTCAGGAGAAGCCCCCCGGCCTACCGGGGGGCTTCATTTTTGCGCCGGGATTCCCGTCTTGTAGTGCCGCCAGCTTCCGATCCGGTACTAGATCTCTCCCTCCGGGATCAGCGGACGTCCGCGCTGGGCGTAGACGTGCCCGGAGAGCCAGTTCACCAGGTCCATGAACCTCGAGTAGAAATCGAAACCTGACAGATCGGTGCGTCGTGGCAGCGGGTCGCGGTCCAGGTCCACGTGCCCGTCGTAGTACGCCACGTTTCCGGACTTCACGCGTTCCTCGGGATCGTCGGGATCGATGACGAACTGGGGCAATCCGGCACTGCCGTGGTAACGCCCGATCTCGTCGCCCAGGGCGAAGAACATGGGGTCGATGGCCATCCAGCCGCCGCTGATCTGATTGTCCCTTCCGAAATCGATGTGATCCGTCGGATCGGATCCCACGTGGCGATTCCACCACTCGTCGGTCAGCATCACCATCCTGCCCGGGGCGTAGATCTGGCTGACCTTCATGATCGGTCCCGGAGCGCCGAACGGACTGCTTCCCCAATACTGCGGCTCGTCCACGCCGCCGTTGGCCAATCGGCCGATGTCCCCGCCGAAGATCCATTTGCGGCCGATCACCGTGCGGGTGTAGTTGAACTCGTCCTGGGACTTGCCGGCGATGCGTTCGAAGTCCGGACAACGATAGAGGTTCTCGAACCGAGCATAGTCGTAGAGCGTGCCCCTACGGATGCCCGTCAGGTCGGGGTCCCAACCCGCCTCCGGGATATTCCACATCAAGTCCATGTTCGGACTGATCCACTCCTCGAGTCGTGCCCACTCGCCTCGGGTCAACCTCGGGATGTCGCCCGGGGCGTCGCTGGTGTCGCCTTCGTTCTCTCCGAGGGGGAGGTTCTCCCACCCGATGCCCAGAAACGGCGGGGTCTCGCTGTAGTCCTCCGCATACATCAGCATGGCTTTGCAGAGTTGGCTGATCCGCGACGCGCAAAGCGTCGACCGGGCCTGGGCCCTCGCCTTGCTGAGCGAGGGCAACAGGATGGAGATCAAGAGTGAGATGATGGCGACGACCACGAGGAGCTCGATCAGCGTAAAGGCCCCTCTGCGGTGCTCAAGGCGATGACGGATCTTGCGACTGAGCATAGGAACACACCTCCATGGGCTCGGACAACCACTACCTAATTATAGGGACGAGTCTTCGGCGGACGACCGTTCAGGAAATCCGCGGCGCGAACACTCAGGCCGGCCCGGCCTACGTGCCAACCGTCCGTAGCGGTTGCCGTCAAACAGCGCATCCGACATTTGAAAAAGAAGTTACGAGAGAAAGGGCTCGCGGAAATCGGTGCGGCGGACGTGAGGATCCCTACGGACTGGCTTCCGCGCCGGGGATTCGTCTAGTACTGCATTTCAGAAATGTCGCGACTACCTGCCCGAGCCGCGGCATTCATGCCGCGCGGCCGCGCCGGATGAATCCGGCGGCTCGGGCAACAACCGTGGCACGCATGGACATTGCCATAGTCGTGCTACTTGTGAAACACGGTACTAGCCGGCGCCTGCCGATAGCGAAGGCGTTCCTGGGTGTGCCGCTTCCGCCGTCCGGCTGCATCGTATCGACCGGTGGGTTGGAGCGATCCGAGGGGCGCCGGCCTGTCCGCGGCCGGAACGGAATCAGTTCGCCCCGAAGATCGCCACGCTGCAGACGCTGCTGCTCGGGAAGCCCCCGAGGTTGTGCGTCAGGCCGAGCTTCGGGTCCTTGATCTGCCGCGGGCCGGCCTTGTCCTGAAGTTGCTTGTAGACCTCGTAGATCATTCGCAGGCCCGAGGCGCCGATGGGATGCCCGAAGCACTTGAGCCCGCCGTCCGGCTGACACGGAATCTGGCCTTCGAGGTTGTAGAAGCCCGCGTCGATGTCCTCCTTCGCGTGCCCGCGCGGTGAGATCTGCAGGTCCTCGTACACGACCATCTCCGTGATGCTGAAGCAGTCGTGCACCTCCATAACGCTGAGCTCTTCACGGGGGTTCTTGATGCCGGCCTCGGCGTAGGCCCGTTGGCCGGCCTGGTAGGTCGTCTCGAGGTGCGCGCCGTCCCAATCGGTGGCCATCAGCTCCTCGCCGCTGGTTACGGCGATCTGCAGGGCCTTGACCCAAACCGGGTCCGGCCGGAGCTTCTTGGCGATCTCGGGCGCCGCGACGATGGCGGCGGCCGCGCCGTCGCTCACGCCGCAGCAGTCGAACAGACCCAACGGCCAGGCGACGATCGGCGCGTTGAGGATCGTATCCACATCGACGGCCCTGCGGAGGTGGGCCTTGGGGTTCTTCGCGCCGTTGTCGTGGCTCTTGCTGGAGACCTTGGCGATGGACGTCTTGCCCTCCTGCGGATCGAGCCCGTACTTGGCGAAGTAGCGCGTCGCCAGCATCGCGAATGCACCGGGGGCGGTCATGTTCGGGAGCATCAGCCGGTTTCGCGTGCCCATGACATTACCGAAGTCCGGCAGGCCGCCGTAGCCCGTATCCTTGAGCTTCTCCACGCCGACGGCCAGTGCGATGTCGCACGCACCGCTCGCGACGGCATAGCACGCGCCGCGGAAGGCCTCGGTGCCGCTGGCGCAGAAGTTCTCGACGCGCGTGACCGGGGCAAAGGGCAGCTTGAGCGTGGAAGCCAACGGGATCGCGCTCTTGCCGACGTTGACCTCCTCGAAGCAGGTCGCCAGCCATGCGGCGCCGACGTCCTTCTTCTCGATGCCCGCGTCCTCGAGCGCCTCGGTGAAGGCATCGACGAGCAGGTCTTCGGCGTGCTTGTCCCAGAGCTCGCCGAACTGCGTGCATCCCATACCGATCACGGCCACCTTATCGCGAATGCCCTCTGCCATTGTCCGTGTTCCTTCCTGCGTGCAAGCGTTTCTCTGCCGCGTGCGATTCCACGATGCGACCGCACAGCCTCACACGCTCGGCGATCGCGGGCTTCAGCCTACCGTCCGCTCACCGGGGTTGCAACAATCCCGGCCGCTTCTCGGCGCGACGAACGCAGTTGGCCCGCCCAACGGGTCCAGACGTCGGGTAGGAAGGCGAACTGAGTGCGGGACCGGCGATGGGAATGCGCGGGGTCAGCCTGCGTGCGGGGCGTGACAACGTGGCGTTCGCGAACGCGGTCTCTCTTGGGCACGGACCGGGAGGAACGCCAGCAAGGCGAACAAACAACCCATCGTGGGCTCGGGAACCGAAAGGGTGACATCCCAGGAGACGAACTCCTCGAGGTCCTCTTGGTTCATCCGCACCCACCCATCGACGGGTTCGAACGCCGTGGGGTCGTACGCACGGGCCGAGACGAGGTAGTCGCCCGGACCGTACCCGTAGTCCGTCAGGTCGAACGTATCCCCGTTCGCTCCCGGAACGAGCGTGCCGTCCACGAACCACTCCATGTCGATGACGAGGTCATCGATACGGTTGACGAACAGATCGCCGGGATCCACGAGTTGTGTGCTGTTGTCGCGCCACGAGTCGAGGGGATCGACCAGGTCATAGATGTCCAACACGATCTTCTCGCGCGATACCGCATCAAAGGGTTGATACAAGTTGCGCATCTTGGAATTCTGTGAAGGCCGGTAGATGCCCGTGTCGTAGTACCGTCCGCCCTCGTAGGCCCCGATGACGCCGATGCCGGGCTGATCGTATCCATGCCATCGCGACCACTTGGCCCCTGTCGGGTCCTTGGTCACGTTCACATTGCCCGGCTCCGTTCCCTCGTATGGCCCGGCGTAGCCACCGTACTCGTCCGCCAGATCACTGAACGAGTGCGCAACCTCGTGCAGCGCCACCTCGGCGGCGGAACCGTTTCCCCCCGCGTAGACCGCGTAGGAGCCGCCGCCCCCGCCGTATCGCGTGTCGTTGACGGTGACGTACTGCATCTCGGCGGTGAATCCGGCTCCGGCCAGGGCGGCGTTGCGCGCATTGTTGGCCTTGCTGTTGTTGATGTACAGGAGACGCTCGGTTGTGCCGTCGTAGTAGTAGCTCGCGTCGAGCGCCGTGTCGCGGTCGATGCTCTCCGGCGGGACATCCGCGCCCGATTCGTTGGAAACCACCTCGACGAGGTGGACGTTGAAGTAGTTTCGGTATCGGTAGTACGGCTCGCTGTTGAGCGAGTCAGAGAACATGTGGTCCAGATAGCCGGTGACGTGATCCAGGTAGATCCCGGCGCCGATGTCCGCCGCGGTGTAGCCGTCGCCGAGGAAGACCACGTCAACGCGGTTCGAGGACGGACCGTTATCGACGATCGTCGTGAAGGATGCGCCGAAGGCCCGGCATGCGACCCCGACGAGCACGCTCACCACTATCCAGCCGAATCGGTTCACCCGGTTTCTCCTTGTGGTCGGACCGTCTCGCCCGCACAGGCCCCTGCGAAGCCCGAACCCTCGGCACCCGGTGCCCAAGGCATGTATGTGCATGGCGTATGGGTGCTTCGAGGCGATGTCCTGGACCGCCCCCGCCCTCGGCGACCCGGCGTCGGGCTCGATGCGAAAGCACGTGAGGTCTTCTGCCCTCACGGCTTGATAGGTCTGTGTGGGATCCAGAGTCAAGACAAAACCGAGAATCCCATCGTTGCGAAGCCTCGATGATCAAAACGAAATGCGCTTGCTGGGTGGCTCGCGGTGCCGGTCGACGGGCCGACCTCACTCCAGACAAGGACGGGCTGTTTCCGGCTCGCTCAGCCTCGCTCGACAAGCTCGGCCAGTGCGCGGCCAAGGCGCTCGAACTGCTCCTCGGTGTGGTAGGCGTGCGGAGCGAGGCGAAGGCGGTTGTCCCGAACGGTCGTCGCGATGGATTCGCCCTTGAGCGCTTCCATCGCCTCCTTAGGGGTCTTGTCGGGGGGCGTGGTGGCGAGGATGCCCGACCATTCCTCCTCATCGCGGCTGCTGTGGACCTCGAATCCGAGCGGCTCGAGCATCGCGAGGATCCGATCGGTCGCCTCGCGGATTCGGGATTCGATCCTTTCGCGTCCGAAGGCGTGCACGATCTCGAGCGCCGCCCGCACGCCCGCGATACCGGGGAAGTTGGGCATGGCATTCTCGAAGCGTCGGGCGTTGTCGAGCAGCTCGAAGCGGTAGTCCAGGTAGTCGGACGCGTTGACGACGGAGTTGGCGCCGACCCACGTCGGCCGGAGCCGGTCCCGCAACGCCGGTGCCGTGTAGAACAGCCCCGAGCTCATCGGCGCGCACAGCCACTTATGCACGCCCGTGGTCAGGGCGTCGATCTTCATCGCCTCGACGTCGACGGGAAACACGGAGAACGACTGGATCGCGTCGACGACGAGCGCGATCCCGCGCTCGCGACAGAGCGTGCCGAGTTGAGCGAGATCGCAGCGGTAGCCGGTAGCGAATTGCACGTGCGAGACCGCCAGCACACGCGTGCGGTCGGTGAGCTTGGCCTCGTAGGCCTCGAGGGGAAAGCGACCCATGCCGTCCGGCTCGACCCAGACCAGCTCGACGCCGCGGTCCTTTTGGGCCCACCACGGGTAGACGTTCGCCGGGTACTCCTTCGTGGCCAGCACGACCTGATCACCCGGTCGCCAATCGAGCCCGTGCGCGACGAGGTTGATTCCGTGCGTCGTGTTGGGCGTGACGGCGATGTCCTTGGGGTCGGCGTGCATCAGCTCCGCCGTGAGGCGCTTGACCTCCTCGATGGTCTGGCCCCATTGCTTCACGCCCGCGGCGGCGCTCGTCTCAAGCTCTCGACAGAAGGCGTCGACGGCCTCGCGGGCGCGCCGGGATATGGGCGAGACGCCCGAATGGGCCAGCCAGATCAGTCCGCCCGTCGCGGCGAACTCCGCTTGATAGCCTGCCAGATCAAGGGGTTCCATTGCGTGCTCCCGAATCTCCGCCGAGCGACAGCGGCGGGTCGTGGTCCAGCCAGGCCGGATCGTAGCTCCACCCCAGCCTGCGCAGAATCTTTCGCCAGCGGTCCGGCATATCGGCGCGGATGATCTTGGGCCGAAAGCCGAGGTGGAGATACGTCTTGATCGCGGCAAGTCGGAAGTCGTCCGTGGTCAAGACGATGCTCGGGTACGCCCGCTCGCCGAGGTAGTCCAGGACCGACCGACAAACACAGTAGCCCAGCCCCTGTCCCTGATGCTCGGGATCGACCGCGACGTAGTCGAGTCGTCCGACCGGCGGTACGGGCGTCTCCCGCGAGGCGAAGGCCACGCCCACGATCTTGCCGCGGCACATCGCCACCCGCGTTCCGATGGGCCGCTCCGGCTCTTGCAGGTAGGCGCGAAGCTTGTCGAGCTCCCAGTCATCGAAGCCCACCAGCGCCAAGACCCGCAGAACCCCGAACTCGTCCCCGTAGCGGAACTCGCGCACGTGGTAGCCGGCGGGCATGGAATGCGCTTGCGGCTCGGCCACCTCCTCGGCCGCAAGCACCATGTGCAGCTGCATCGGGGGAAGGGAAGTCACGTCAGGATCGCTCGTCCTCGCTTGCGTCGCCTCGCGGGCTCGCTATCATCGCGGCACGATGGCGGGCGCGTCGGTTCGTATGGCGCGAGCCGGAGCAAGATCGGAGTCGTTGCATGCCGGAGCCGAATCATCGCGAGCGCTTCACCATGGCCTTGGAAGGCAAGCATCCTCCCGGTCTTGTCCCGCACTTCGAGCTGGTCTTCTACCTGACCATGGAGGCCTTCGGCAAGGTACATCCCTCGCACCGCATTTTCCACCAGTGGGATCAGATGTCCGACGCCGAGCAGCGTGCCCAGATCGCCGACGCCGCGCAGGTCTATCTCATGACGGCCGAGCGCTACGGGCACTCGGCCGTCTTCCTGCATGGCGCGGGGGCGGGCTCCGAGGGCCGCGAGGAGGAGCTGATCCGGCTCGTGGATGAGATGGGCGGACGTCAGTACTTCCTCATGATCCACGGGGACGCGACGTACAGCATCCCCAGCGGGACGGACATGATGGCGTGGTGCGGTCGGATCGCCGACGACCCGCAGGGGCTAAAGGACGAGGCCCAACGCATGGTCGACGACCAGCTCGCCCACGCCGAAAGGCTCAAGAAGCACACGCCCCTCGACGGCTTTGCGATGTGCGCCGACTACTGCCTGAACGACGGGCCGTTCCTCTCGCCCGACATGTTCGCCGAGTTCGTCACACCCTATCTCGCCCAGCTCTGTCGGGCCTATCGCGAGATGGGCTTCTACGCCATCAAGCACACCGACGGCAACATCATGCCCATCGTGGACCAGCTCGTGGACGCCGGGCCGCACGCGTTGCACTCCCTCGATCCGCAGGGCGGCGTCGACATCGCCGAGATCAAGCGGCGCTACGGCGATCGCGTCTGCCTCATCGGCAACGTCAACTGCGGACTGTTGGACACCGGCGCCGAGGAGCAGTGCATCGAATCCGCCCGCTACTGCCTCGAGCACGGGATGCCCGGCGGAGGGTACATCTTCAGCACGAGCAACTGCGTCTACACCGGCATGGACCTCCGCCGCTACGAGCTGATCTTGGATGTGTGGCGCCGCGAGGGGAACTACGACACGCCGGCGTGGTAGCGGACCCATTCGTGGAAGCGCGAGGTGGTTCGACGCTTCCCTTTCGGTCGGGTGGCCCACCTCCTCTCGGGTGGCCCACCTCTTCAGAGGTGGGGGACACGAATTCGACACGGGGTCCGCGTCCCCATCGCGCGAAGGATGGGATCCCACGGCGGAAGCCATGGGCCACCCGCACGGATCCATCTTCCGCACTGTTCCATCTCGCATGAGAGCAGCTCAGCCGAAAGCGCTACTTCTTCGGTCTGGGCAGGATGATGTGCGAGGGACGGTCCTTGTCGAAGTAGATCGTGTTCTTCGCGACGACGGCCTTGCTCATGTCGTCGACGCGATCGCCCGTGTTCGGGTTCGTCCGGAAGCGCGGGGCGTTGCTGCTGCTGACGGCCACACGGATGCGATGCCCCTTGTTGAAGATGAGGCTCGTGGACCACAGGTCGATCTCGAAGTCGCGGACCGCGCCGGGCGGGATCAGCTCCGGATCGCTCAGCGATTCGCGGTAGCGGGCGCGGATGATACCGTCCAGGACGAGCAGGCTGCGGCCGTCCGGATAGACGTCCGTCAGCTTGACGGTGTAGTCGGTATCGTGAGCCGAGGAGCTGGCCCACAGCCGTGCCTTGATGCGGCCCGTCGCCTCGACGGGTTCTGTCAACACGGGCGTCTGGAAGACGATGACGTCCTTGCGCTTCTCGACGGGGCGCTGATCCTGAATGCCCGTCCGCGGCGTGAGCACGCCTCCGCCGATGCTCGGCACGGGATCCCTGGGATCGTACGTGTACGCCACCGATGCGTCGGCATCCTTCGGCGGTTCCGTCGAGAGCTTCCCGCCCTTGTGCAGATAGAACTTGACGTGCTCGCTCGGCGGCGGCCATGCATTCACCCCGTGCCACTCGTGGCCGGGTGCGTCGGGCTCGCCGGAAGCTCCCATGGTGTAGTAGTTCACGAGGTACTGCTTCTTGTCGGGCGGCGGGGGGACGTCCTTGAGATGCCGCATCATCCACGCCACGCCGATCTTGTCGTAGCGAGGCTTGGCGTTGTCGGGGTAGTTCATCCCTTTGGGGATGCCGGTATGCGTCCACGGCCCCATGATGAGTCGGGCCTGCTTCTTGACCTCGGGCTTGCCGCGCTCCTGCAAGGCCAGGAAGCTGTCGATCGTGCCCTGGCAGAAGTGGTCGTACCACCCGCCGAAGTACATCACGGGCACCTCGATGAGGTGGGCTTTGGTCTCGGTGTTCCACGCCGCCCAGAACTCGTCGTAGCTCGGGTGCGTCCGGAAGAGATCGAGGTTCCGCCGGTCGAAGTCGTTGCCGCGGATCCATCCCTCCGGCAGGGCCTGCCGCGGCGCCCCGCCCCAGTTTGCGGCGTGCTTGTAGATGTCCGCCCAGGCGACGATGACCAGCGCGCACTCGAGGTGCGGCGGCTGCGTCGGCAGCGTGAGGTTTTGCGTCGCCCCCATCGCCGACGGGCCGATCATGCCCACCTTCCCATTGCACCAGTCCTGCTCGGCGATCCACTCGATGGTGTCGTAGCCGTCTTGGACTTTCCACCACGCACAACCGCCATGGACGGGAAAGTCCTCGCCCTCCGAGCCGAATCGTCCGCGTATGTCTTGCGTCACCGCCGCGAAGCCGGCCACCGGAACGATGCTCGCGAGCAGCGAGCCGATCGTGCCGCGCCGGTTGTAGGGCGTGCGGACCAAGACGGCGGGGAACTTCGTCCCCGGCTTGGCGCCTTTGGGGAGGGTCACGTCCGTGGCGAGCTTGATGCCGTCGCGCATCGCGACCATGTACGTTTCGGCGCCGGGGATGTCCCGTTCCCTGCTGAGCCGCTTCTGCATCTCCTCGATCGTGTCCGCCGCGGCGGGGCCCGCACATAGGCACACGACGCCCACGACCGTCACCTTGCGAAGTAGATCCATAGCTTGCCTCCGTCTGGAATCGACCTGCGCCGCTGAGGCCGGCGTTCGCCGGGGGATCTCAGTAGACCAGAAGGCACACGACCGGGCAACCGGGCTTACAAGTCTGTACAACGACAGAGGAGGCTCGAAGAAGCATATGAGATGGACGCAGAAATCAAGCTGCCTGCGGCAAGGATGGAACAGTGTGGCACGGCCGCCTCCAGGCTTCGCTGCGCTTCGCCGTGACAAGCCCGGCC
>CAZKCX010000089.1:0-14036 GCA_964550865.1 uncultured Planctomycetales bacterium | reverse complement strand
GAGGTGGTCACCGACGTCCTGACGGCGTTGATCGTCGGCGGACACGTCCTGCTGGAGGGCGTGCCCGGCCTGGGCAAGACGCTCCTGGTGCGGACCCTGGCGGACACGCTGGACCTGATGTTCCGGCGGATCCAATTCACGCCGGACCTGATGCCCGCCGACCTCATCGGCACCAACGTCGTGATGGAGGCCGAGGGCGGCGCGCGGCGGTTCGAGTTCCAGCGGGGGCCGGTCTTCACGAACATCCTTCTTGCAGACGAGATCAACCGCGCCACGCCGAAGACCCAATCGGCCCTGCTGGAGTGCATGCAAGAGCGCTCGGTGACGGTGGCGGGCACGACCCACCAGCTCGGCGAGCCGTTCTTCGTGCTGGCGACGCAGAACCCGCTCGAGATGGAGGGGACCTATCCCTTGCCCGAGGTCCAGCTCGATCGCTTCCTCTTCAAGCTGTTGGTTCGCTACCCGGCGTTCGAGGAGTTCGAGTTGATCATGGATCGCACGACCCAGGTGGCCACGCCCGAGGCGCAGAAGGTGTTCGACGGTCGCGACGTCGCCCGGATGCGAGAGCTTGCCCGAAACGTCCCGATCAGCGACACGGTGCGGCGCAGCGCGATCCGGCTCGTGATGGGCACGCATCCGGAGAGCGAATTCGCAACCGAGATGGTCAAGCGCTACGTCCGGTATGGGGCGAGCCCGCGGGCGGGGCAGGCGCTGATCCTCGGCGGGAAGGTGCTGGCGATGCTCGACGAGCGCGTCAACGTGTCCCGGGAGGATCTGGCCGAGGTGATGCTCCCGGCGCTGCGGCATCGCATCCTCCTGAACTTCGAGGCGCAGGCGGAGGGGGTTACACCGGACGAGGTTCTTCGCGACGTGGCAAGCCGAGTCGGGCAAGAGGTGCTCGCCTGACGTGAAATGAACCGCAGCCCCGCCGTTTCCTGGTGAGCCGATGCCCGTATTCGAAGGGGATTTCCTCAAGAAGCTGGAGTATCTGGCGCTGGTGGCGCGGCGCGTGTTTCGCGGGCGGATCAAGGCGGAGCGACGAAGCCCCGCCCTCGGCTCGAGCGTCGAGTTCGCCGACTACCGCGAGTACACGCCGGGCGACGACTACCGCTACCTGGACTGGAACGTCTACGCGCGGATGGACGATCTGCTGCTCAAGCTGTTCGAGGAGGAGGAGGACCTCCACGTCTACTTGCTCCTTGACGCCTCGCAATCGGTGGGCGCGACGGAGCGGAAGTGGCATTACGTCCTTCATGTGGCGGCCTCGCTGGCGTACATCGCGATGAGCAACCTGGACCGCGTGGCGGTGCATCCCTTCGCCGACGCCTTGCTGGGCGAGTTCCCGATGACGCGCGGCAAGGGCAAGATCCTGACGCTTTTGGAATACCTCGAAACCCTCGAGCCCGTGGCGACCGACACGGACATCGAGCGGTCGGCGCGGATCCTCCTTCAGCGTCGTGCTCGTCGAGGGCTGATCGTCTTGATCAGCGATCTCTACGACCCGAGAGGATTGGCCCGCGGGTTGGATGTCCTGCGCCATCAGGGCGACGACGTCCAGGTCGTGCACGTCACGGAAGAGGACGAGGCCGGGCCGTCCCTGCTTGGGGACGTCGACCTGGTGGACGCCGAGTCGTCGACGCTCCGGCCGGTGACGGTGACCGAGCGACACCTGCGTGAATACCGGCGGATCTATCGGCAGTTCCTGTCGGACTGCGCGCGGACCTCGCAACAGCGCGAGGTCGGATACGTCCACAGCGTGACCAGCGTGCCGTTCGAGGAGCTGATTCTGCGCGTGTTGCGTCGCGGGGGGTGGTGGCGTGACGCTCCTGAATCCCATTGGACTCGCGTGGACGGCCGCGGCGGTGCCGATCGTCCTGCTCTACATCCTCAGGATCCGCAGGCGTCGGCAGGTCGTTCCGACGCTCATGTTCTGGGATCAGATCTTCCGCGAGACCGCACCGCGGAGCCTGTGGCGGACGTTCCGTCATTGGCTGAGCCTCGTGCTGCAACTGGCGTTTCTGCTGCTGCTCGCCTTGGCCCTGGCCGACCCGATGCAGTCCGGGGAATCGCAGCGTCCGCGGCATTACGTTCTGGTCCTCGACCAATCCGCTTCCATGCAGGCGACCGACGGCGAATCGAGCCGGTTCCACGAGGCCAAGCAGCTGGCTGCCCGCACCGTGCGGGCCATGCGCTCGCAGGACCAGGCGACGATCATCGCCGCCGGCGTGCAACCGGGCATCGCGTGCCCCACAACGTATCATCCGCCAACGCTCCATCGGGCGCTCGAGACCGTTCAGTTCACGGACGCCCCGTCGGACTTGCGGGCGGCGCTACGACTGGCGCGATCGATCGACGTCGGCGATGGCGAGCGACGGATCGTCTTGCTGACGGACACGCCGGGGGCGGGTTCGGTCGAGGATGCGCGCGGAGACGACGTCGCCGTGGGCACGTGCGGCGGGACGGCGGCGAACGTGGGGATCACGGCCTTCGGCGTCCGACCGCGATCGGACAACCCGATCGAGCTCGACGGGATCATCCGACTGGGAAACTTCGGCCCAGAGGCTCGGACGGTCGAGGTCAAGCTCCGCCGCGACGATGCGCTGCTCGACGTCCTGTCGGTTGACTTGGAGGCGGGGGAGGAGCGCGTGCAGACGTTTCGGCACGTCCAGGAAGGCGGGCGCTTGCTGCGGGCGGAGCTGACCGGAGACGACGCGTTTCCGCTGGACGACCGGGCCGTGGCCGTCTTGCCGCCGATGAAGAGGCACCGCGTGGTGTTGGTGTCCGAGGGGAACGTCTTCCTGGAAGGGATTCTGTCCGCACATCCGTGGCTGGATGTGATTCGGCTGGCGCCTTCCGACGACTGGTCTCCGCCGGCGGAGGCCGACATCTATGTCTTCGACGGCTTCGTTCCGGACGCGCTGCCCGAGGCGCCGCGGCTCTTCGTCAACCCCCAGGCCGCGTGTGAGCTCTGGACCCTCGGCGATCCGCTCAAGAACCCCATCGTGAGCGATCTGGACGAGCAGGCCCGGCTGCTGCGGCATGTGAATCTTCGGAACTGCACGATCCTGGCCGGTCGTCCGGTTCTTGCACGGGCGGAAGCCCAGACGTTGGCGTCCTCGTTCGAGGCGCCATTGCTCGTTCGCTGGGCTTCGGGCGGACCCATGACGATCGTGCTCGGCGTGGACGTTCGGCGGGGCGACCTGCCGCTGCGGACGGCCTTTCCCATCCTGATGCAGAACATCCTGAACGACCTGGCGGGAGCGGGAGGGGAGGCTGTCGGCGCCCGGTCCACCGGCGAACCCGTCGAACTGGCGTTGGACGGCGGGGAGGTGACGGCCAGCGATTCCGAGGGGTGCTCTGTCCCGGTGAGCCGGAGTGACGAGGGTTGGAGGGTCGGTCCTGCGCTTCGCGCCGGGGTCGTGACCGTATCCACACCGGACCGGAAGGTCGACCTGGCCTTCAACCTGTTCAGCGGTGAGGAATCGCGCATCGGCGGCGCGGCGACGACACGACCGGCATCCGGTCATCGGTTCGAGGTGGCCCGGTCCGCCTGGTCGTGGCCGCTGTGGGTGGTTCTGGTCGTTGCGGCCATCGCGCTCAGCGCGACGGAATGGGCGTTGCATCAACGGCGTCGGATCGATTGAGGATGCAGGCGATGGTGATGGCACTGACATGGAGTCTGGAGACGAGGCGTCCGTGGATGGGGGTCCTGGCCCTCTGTCTGCTGCTCGTGCTCTACTTCCATCGTCGCTCGTTGGTGGACTTCCCTCGCCCGCAACGGATCGCATCACTGGTTCTTCGGGGGACGCTTCTGGTGCTGCTCGTCCTGGCCGCGGCCGGCTTGAATTTCGTCGGCGACGACGATCGGCAGTTCGTCGTACTTCTCATCGATTGCTCGGACAGCGTGGCCGACGAGGCGATCGAGCATGCCCGGCGGTTCGCGCGGCGGGCCGCCGAGACGCTGAGGCCGGGGGACCAGTCGCGCGTCATCGAGTTCGCCGCCGACGTCTCGCGGCCTCGCGCTCCGCAAGACGAGACGAATGCGCTCGACGAACTGGACCGTAGTCGGACGGACCTGGCCGGCGCGCTTGCGGTGGGGTGGGCGTCGATCCCGGCCTTCTACGCCAAGACGCTGGTCGTGCTGAGCGACGGGCGCAGCACGGAGAAGGACCCGGCTCCGGTCTTGCGTCAGTCCACCGACGCCGGGGTGCGCGTCCACACCGTGCCGCTCGAGACGAGGACCAAGGACGAGGTGCAGCTCACGCACGTCAAGGCGCCGGCGCAGGTGCGGACGGGTGCGCCTTTCGACCTGGCGGTCGAGGTGACGGCCAATCACGAAGACGCCGGCGTGCTGGAGGTCTACCGCAACGACATTCGCGTCAAGACCGAGAAGGTGGTGCTCAAGGCCGGGGCGAATCGGTTTCGCTTTCGGCAGGTGGCATCTACCGATCGCTTCCAGGCCTATGACGTGCGCATTCAGGCCGAGCGCGATCGTTTCGTGGACAACAATCGTGCTTCGGCCTTGGTGACGTGTGAGGGGAAGCCGCGCGTCCTGGTCGTGGAGGACACACCTCGCGATGCGCGGTACCTGACGTGGGCGCTGGAGAAGGAGGACATCGTCGTCGACGTTCGGGGACCGCGCGGGGTTCCGCGGA
This sequence comes from uncultured Planctomycetales bacterium, assembly GCA_964550865.1. Taxonomy (GTDB): domain Bacteria; phylum Planctomycetota; class Phycisphaerae; order UBA1845; family JAFGLZ01; genus JAFGLZ01. The sequence goes on along the minus strand of CAZKCX010000089.1, from coordinate 9,381 downwards.
CGCTGGCGGACATCGAGAACTTCGAGCTGGTCTGCCTCAGCGACATCGCGGCCACGGAGCTGGACAAGCGGCAGATGCAGCTTATCCGCAGCTACGTGCAGGAGTTGGGCGGCGGGTTCATCATGATCGGCGGCGAGCAGTCCTTCGGTCTTGGTGGGTACTACAAGACGGCGCTGGAGGAGATCCTGCCCGTTCGCAGCGATTTCGAGAAGGAGAAGGAGAAGCCCTCGCTGGGGATGGTGCTCGTGATCGACAAGTCCGGCTCGATGGGCGGGATGAAGATCGAGCTGGCGAAGGAGGCCGCGAAGTCCGCCGTCGAGCTGCTGGGGCGACGAGACCAGGTGGGGGTCATTGCCTTCGACGGTTCGGCCAAGTGGATCTGTGACGTGCATCCCGCCAGCGACGGCGGGTACATCATGGAGCGCATCGGCAGCCTCGTTGCCGGCGGCGGGACGAATCTCGCTCCCGCATTGTCGGAGGCGTACACCGCGCTCGAGGGGACGACGGCGAAGCTCAAGCATGTCATCGCCCTGACGGACGGCCATTCGCAGCCCGACAACTTCTACGAGATCGTCAGCAGCATGGCGAACTCGAGCATCACCGTGTCGACGGTGGCCGTCGGCTCGGGTGCCGACCGGCCGCTGCTCGAGCGGATCGCCAATTGGGGCGGAGGCCGAACGTACTTCACCGAGAACGCGGCGCACATCCCGCAGATCTTCGCGAAGGAGACGATGGAGGCCTCGAAGTCGGCCATTAACGAGCGGCCCTTCACGCCGGTCCAGGTTCGCCCGCATCAGATCTGTCAGGGGATCGATCTGGGGCAGGTTCCGTTCTTGCTCGGTTACGTCATCACCACGCCGAAGCCGACGGCCGAACTGGTGCTGGCCACCGAGGCGGGTCATCCGTTGTTGGCCACGTGGCGGTATGGGCTCGGTAAGTCCCTGGCGTTTACCTCTGACGCCAAGAATCGCTGGGCCTCGGAGTGGCTGCAATGGGAAGGGTTCAGCCGGTTTTGGTCGCAGGTGGTGCGCGACACGATGCGGAGCTCCTCACACGCGTCGATGCACGTGGCGATGCGACGCGCCGCGGGCCGCATGGAGGTTGTGGTCGACGCGCTTCATCCGTCGGCGGATCGGATGGGCGAATACCTTGACGGCGCGGAGACAACGCTGGAGCTGATCCGTCCCGGCGAGGGCACGCAGACCCTCTCGCTCGAGCAAGCGCAGCCCGGGCGATACGCCGGCTCCTTCGAGGTGGACGACAACCGCAGCTATCACGTGCGCATCGCGCAGCGCAAGGGAGACGTTCAGCTCCAGAGCGTGACCCGCGGGGTGGTCGCCGGCTACTCAGACGAGTATCGCGTGGGGTCCACGGACCACGCCGTGCTGAAGCGTCTGGCTCGCGTCGGAGGCGGGAGCTATGACGTCGCACCCGACGCGCTGCTCGACGCCGAGAGCAAGGCGATTCGCGTGCGGCCGCTCTGGCCGATCCTGGTGGCCGCGGCGATTGCGCTGCTCATCCTCGACGTCGCGCTGCGGCGCGTGGATCTATCGATCGTGCTGGGACGCAGCCGAACCTGGCAAGAGGCCGTTTCGAGCACCTGACTTGGTTTCAAGGAGGATTGAGCGGTGCGTCAAGAGGAACCTGAAGCGGGGTAGCCCATGGCTCTTGCCGTGGGGGACATGAATCCCCGGTCGAATTCGTGTCCCCCACCTCGGAAGAGGTGGGCCACCCAGGTTTCGCTAATTGTCCAACCATACTTGTAGGTAGCGTGGCCGTAGAGGGAGAACCGCGATGACGCGAGTGACGAGCCGACTGAGCATTCTCTTGGTCCTGGGCCTCACGGTGCAGGGCATTTCGGAGCAGGATCGGGACGTGCAGATCCGCGACCGCTACCTGGCGTCGGCGCTGAAGAACCCGCGTCGCGGCACGGCGCTGGAGAAGCTGTATCAGCTCGCGCTCCAGACCGACGGTGTAGACGCCCTTGTCGAGCAGATCCGGCAGCATGACGGCGCGCCCGCCGTGGCGCGATGGACGCTGATCGGACTCCTGGAGGAGACCCGCGGGCGGGACAAGGACGCCCTGGCGGCGTTCGACAAGGCCGTCGAGGCCTCCGCCGAGTCGCACTATCCCGCCTACCGGCGCGGCGTTGTTCTGCTGCATCGCAACGACTACGCAGCGGCGGAGAAGAGCCTGCTCGGGGCGATGAAGGCCGGTCCTCCGCGGGACGACGCCATCGAGATCCAGAAGGCGCTCGGGCGGTGCTACCTGCGTAGTCGGCAGATGGCCAAGGCCCACAAGACGTGGTCGACGCTGGCGGAGATCGCCCCGGACGACCCGATGACGCTCGAGGAGCTGACGAGGATTCTCGTCGAGGAGGAGCAGTGGGACGAGGCCTTGAAGTACTACGAGCGGCTTCGCGAGCTGCAGAAGGACCGACCGTACCACGCCGTGCTCTGCACGATCGCGATGCGAATCGTGGAACGCCGGTATAACGTGCTGAAGAAGCTCGGCCGGGGATGGGAGGGGTTGCGATACCTCCTCGCTTCGTCTTCGGTGTTTGAGGGATTCGAGCCGACGCCCGCCGACGGCGCCCCCGATACGAAGGACAAGTCGCTCGGCGTGAAGACCGAGCGCAAGGAGCTGATCACCTCGGTCCACGGCTGGAGCCATCCGGACGGCAGCCCGAACGGACTGGCCGGCCTCCTGCTCGGCGCGGCGGAGGAGCACGGTCAACTCGACGGCATGCGCGAGCATCTGAAACGGAAGCTCGCCGAGCAACCGGAGAATCTGGCGTGTGGCGTCTGGTTGGCCATGGTCCAGGCGCGCCAGGGCAAGATCGCGGACCTCAAGGAGCGGATCCCCAAGCTGTTGAAGCTCGCGGCAAAGGAATCGTCATCGTCCCCCGGGTCCTGCTATCCCCCGATCCTCTGGCTGGACGAGGAGCTCGAGAGGCACCCGTCACTGCTGTCCCTGTCCGTGGACACGTGCGAGTTCGTCGCGGACGAGATCACACGGAGCGGTCGCGTCCGGGGCGTGGAGCATCTGCTCTACTACCGGCTCGCCGCGCGCTATGGCAAGGCCGGGCGTCGCGAGGACGCGAAGGCCGTCTTCCTGAAGCTGGCCGAACTGCCCCCCCCGGAGTACTACCAAGCCATCGATAGGGACCGACAGCAGCTGGAATACACCAAGGAGGCCGCGCAAGGGCTCCACGAGGCCGGATTCCACCGAGAGGCCTGCGAGTTGGCCTTCAAGGTGGTTAGACGGTCCAAGGGTTCGAACCAGCTTCGCTATGTGAGCCAAGGCGCCGAGCGCCTCATCGAACGGATTCGAAAGGAGCATCCGGAGATCGGCGTGAGGCTCACGATGGTGGCCTGTCCGGACGGCGACCGCGGCGTTCGCTTTATTTGGAGCGAGACCGTCGAGGACACCCAGGCCCGGGCACCGGTCGACGGTCTTGTCTGTAGGGTTCCGAAGCGGCCGGAGTTGTTCGGGAGCTACCAGGCGGAGATTCAGATTGCCGCGGCGTCGGACGGCACCTATCGTCGTTTGGCGAGCGTTCCGGCCGAGTCGCAGCAATACCGGCATGAAGGCTTGCCGCCCAATCGCCTCTTCTGGGCGCGCCTGGTTCTTCGTGACAAGGACGACCGTGTCGTGGGCCAGAGCGAAGCCGTCCCGGTGGCTGCGGGCAAGGACCTCCTCGCCGACGGGGGGATGGAACGCGTACCGCTCGGGCGGATTCCGGCTGAGGCCAGAGAGCAAGGACGCACCTGGATGGCCTCCGACCTGAAGGGGAAACCGATACGTGCCTTCCGAGTGATCGAGAACGGGTGTCCATTCCTTGAGGGATCCCGCTGCCTTTCCGGTCAGCCGGCGACACAACCGATTGGGATCCTGTCGGCGCCTGCACCGGCCGACCCGAAGAAGAAGTACCTTTACGGCGCGTGGTGCTGCGTGAAGGCCGGTGCGGCCGGATTCGGCCGGGTGGCCCTCGACGAGAAGCACCAAACGCTCCTCGTATCGGAGGCTGGTTCAATCGGCCATGGAGAACACTGGTCTTTCTTCGCCCAGCGGGTATCCCTCGCAGCAGGTATGAACGTGACACCCGGCGCGTTCAAGCGGGTAAGGGGAAGAGAATCCGCGGGGATGCCGTCGCAACAGAAGTACCTTCAGGTCGGATTTCAGCTCCAGGGCGGCGCGCTGTTTGATGGTGCGTTTCTTATCCCCTACGTGGACGGCGAGGACGAGGACATCGCCAAACTCCCACCGGCCGAGAAGATCCAGGTGCATGACGAGGCGGCGAAGGAGTTCGGGGAATTGGCCGCGGCCATCAAGGAGAAGGCCGAGCCGATCAGCCTCCTGACGGCCGTGCCGATGGGCGAGCGGTCGGTCCAGCTCCTATGGTCCACGCAGCCCGAGCGGCTCGAGAACCGGTCGCGCGATACCGCCACACCGGTGCGGATCGTGGCCCAATCCGCGGTTTTTGTCGGCTATGAGGCCGAGATCCAGGTCTCGGTCTCCGAACACGGCCGGTATCACGTGCTTGCCCGCGTGCCGGCCGAACGGCAGTGTTTCGTCCACGAGGACGCGCCGCCGAACGCCTTGCTCTGGTATCGGCTCCTGCTGCGCGAGAAGCCGAAGGGCAAGCACGTAGCGCTGAGTCGGCCGATCGCCGCGGCGGCCGGCAACAACCTCGTCCCCGACGGCGCCGTCGAGGCGGATCCGATCGGACCGGCGACAACCCAAACGGCTGCCGAGAGGAATTGGATGGGCGTCGACCTCGCCCTGAAGCCCAAGCCGGGGCTTGCGGTGAGCGAGGGCAAGCGTCCCTTCGGCCGGGGCGGGCGTCGGCTTCGAATCGAAGCGCCGCCGACGTCCGATCCCTCGCAACTGCTGATGATCGCGAGCAAGCCGGTGCCCGCGGACCCGAACCAGCAGTACCTGATCGGGGCGTGGGTGAAGGCCGAGAAGGGCCGAGAGCTCATGGTCGGGCGGCTCGCCCTCGACGAGAAGGGCACGCCCCTCGCCGGCGCCGAGAGCTGGGCGGTTTCCGCGAGCAGTACCCGCGATTGGGTGTGCGTGACGCAGCGGCTGAGCCTTGCCGAGGACTACGTGGCGAAGCGCTCCACACTGCCGGTCTTCCGGGATCAGAAGGGAACGCATCAGATGCCGAAGAACCAGCGATATTTGCGGGTCGGCGTCGGCGCCAGCGCGACGGGCTACATGGACGACGCGTTTCTTGTGGCCTACAAGCCGGCTCGCGAGTCGCTCCTGGCGCAACGGCCGGTGGCCGAGCCGATTCAGATCCGCACCCAAGCCAATCTGGCCTTCCGGAAGCGCATCACGGCGATGGAGACCTTCACACGGTCTGCCCACATGATCGCGGCCGCCCCGATCGCGGAGGATCGGATCCAGCTCACCTGGAGCACGCAACCGAGCAGGTTCCAGACTCGGGGGAACCACGCAACCGTCGCCGTCCGTATCGCGCAGGAGACGGGCGTCTTCGCGCCGTATCTGGCGGCGATACACGTCGCAACGCGGGAGGACGGGGACTACAAGCTGCTTGCGAAGGTGCCCGCCAGCTCGCAGCGTTACGTCCACAAGGGTGTCCCGAAGAACGTGCTGCTGTGGTACCGAATCGCCTTGCACGACAAGGGTGGGCGTCGTCTCTGCACGAGCCTGGCCACGCCCGCGGCGACGGGCAAGAACCTCATTCCTGATGCAGGGATGGAAGAGGGGTCTCTCGGCCTGCCGCTGCTGGCCAAGGGGAATGACAGCCAGCAATGGCAGGCCTTCGATGCGGGAAGTGCCCCGGACGATCGGCTGGCCTTTGTGAACCAGTCGCGTCCGTTCTCCATTGGAAAGCGTTGCCTTGCCCGTGGGGGGACGCCGAGCGAGCCCACCTCGACGGCGCCGTCCGGAGCGGCGAACAACCCGCTCGTCCAGGCGCTGCTTAAGGCCATCAACCTGAAGGGCAACTCGATCTTCGCAAGGCAAGCCTTCCCGCTCGATCCAACCAAGACGTACCTCTACGGGGCTTGGCTGCGCACCCCAGACGGCGCCATCACGATGGGCCGTGCGGCGCTGTTTGAGCCGCTCTTGCCGATCTTGATCTCGGAGACGATTACCCACCGCTCGGCGTATGCCCGGGATTGGGTCTGTGTGACGCAACGTATTCAGCCCAACCCCGAACTGAAGCCGAAGCCTGGCATCCCGCCGTTGATCCGCCGTGTGGACAGCCCCACGCAGGAAATGCCCGCCAACCAGAAGTACGTGATCGTAGGCTTTGGGCTTTGGCGGACAGGGTTCGTCGATGACCTGTTCCTGATCGAGTGCCGCCAGGCCGACGCATCGGTCTTGGAATCGTTACCGCCCGTGGACTCCGGCGCGGCGGATGTCGCGGCCGCGGCGAGCCCGTAGGCTATGCCGTAGATTCGCTGCTCGGTTGATGCTCGTCCGCGACGAGCTGATAGCCCGCGCCGCGGACGCTCAAGAGGAGGCGGGGTGAGGCGGGATCGGGCTGGAGCATCTTCCGGAGCGAGACGATGTAGTTGTCCACCGTGCGGGTCGTCGGGAATCGGTCCGTGCCCCAGATCTCGTCAAGAATGTCGTTCCGTGTGACGACCTCACCGCGCCGGACGATGAGCAGGGCAAGCATCTCGCGCTCGCGGGCGCGGAGTCTGTGGGTCTTTCCGTCTCGCTCGACCGTGAAGCGCTGCAGGTCGACGCGGGCATCGCCGATCCGGTGGACCGATGCGGTGGGTTGGGCGGACGGTGTCGCGCGTCGGGTCACCGCCCGGATTCGTGCGGCCAGCTCCTCGAGGTCGAACGGCTTCGTGACGTAGTCGTCGGCGCCGAGATCGAGCCCCGCCACGCGATCGTGCGGTTGCGTCTTGGCGGTGACCATGATGATCGGCGTGGTATCGCCTTGCTCGCGGATTGTGCGGCAGACCTCGGCGCCGCTCTTCTTCGGCAGAACCAGATCGAGCAAGACAAGGTCCGGGGGGTGGCTGGCGTATAGCTGGAGTGCCTGCCGGCCGTCTCTGGCCACGGCGACGTCGTAGCCCAGGGCTCGGACGAAGTCCGAGAGCCCCACGACAACGGCGGGATCGTCTTCCACAATCAGGATTCGCTGCACGGCTCTGGATCTCCCCGTTGGACCGGGAGCAGGAGCTCCACGACGGTGCCCTGTCCCGGTCGGCTGTCGATTCGCACCTGTCCTCCGTGACGCTCGGCGGTGTCCTTGACGATCGTCAAGCCGAGGCCCGTGCCTTGTACGTGGTCGGCCTGGGGGTTCTTGACCCGGTAGAAGCGGTCGAACACGCGCTCGAGATCCTCGGGTGGGATTCCGACGCCTCGGTCGCGCACCGCGATGCTTACCGTATCGTCTCGCCGCCGCGCCGTCACGGTCACCTCGGGGGCATCCGGGCTGTATTTGATTGCGTTCGAGACCAGGTTGGCGATCGAACGCGCGACGGCCTCGCGGTCGATGTCACATTCGGGCAGATCGTCGGCGAGATTCAGCTGCACGCGGTGTCCGGTCTGCCGGGCCTGGAGGCGCCAGTGGCGCCGTAAGCCTTGTAGGAACTCGGCGACGTCGGTCGGTTCCCGTCGGATGTGCACGCGCCCGGCCACGATGCGGGAGAAGTCGAGCATGTTCTCGACCATGCGCGACAGCCGGTCGCTCTCGGACGCGAGGAGGCGGTAGTACTCCAGCTTGCGCTCGGCGTCCGGCACCTTGTCGTCCCGGAGCATCTCGGCGAAGAGCTTGATGCTCGTGATGGGTGTTCGCAGCTCGTGGGAGACGTTGTCCACGAACTGGCTCTTGAGCTCGGACAGCTCGATCTCGCGGCGGACCATCCGACCGGCCAGCACCGCCCCGGCGATGAGGAGGATCGTCAGCACGCCGATCGATCCCGTGAGCAGGACGTGCCGCCTGGTTGCGCGGGCATGGAGCCCCGTGAGGTCTGAGAAGCCGACGCCGAGTGTCCAAGGCAGCCCGCGCCGGGCGAGGCTCATTTCCCGGGTGACCCCTTCCGGTGCGATGGCGCGGCCGAGGACGACGCGGCTCGTGTCGTCTCGCACGAAGGCCGCCGCACGATCGTCCTGGTTGAGCTCCGTCAGGATCGGCTCGAGCAGGCGATGGAGGATCCATTGCTCGTCGAAGCCCGCAAGGACCCAGCCGTTGAACGCGTCCGACCGGATCGGCTGGACGAATGCGATTCGTCTTCCTTGAGGCAGCGCGACGAAGTGCGCCGACCGTAGCTCTCGGTTCTGGCGTACAGCTTCGAGGCAACGCACCGCCTGCTGGAGCCAGGTGAGCTCCGATCGGAGTCGGGCCATCCGATCGGCATCGGCCTGTTCCGGCGGATCCGGGGGCGCGACGGCGAGCATTTCCTTGACGTGGGCGAGCCGCAAGGGCCACATCATGGGGTACTCGCCGGAGACGAGGCGATCGACGTACCTCCTCCATATCGGGCGTGCCGGTTCGTCGGCCTTCGCTTCGACCGCCAGCGCGATATGCGCGCTGCCGGCCTCTGCGCCGAGGTTCATCCCCGTCTCGTCCACGACGCCGACGAATTCGTCCGCCATCCGGCGGTACACGTCGATCGCCCCGGGCAGATCCTCTCGTCTTCGCAGGCAACGGGCAGGGCCCAACAAGGCCCGACCGCGGATGACGGAAGGGACCGTGTCCTCATCCAGCGAGCGATACTTCTCGAGTGCCAACTGGCCCGACCGATCCGCTCGTTCCAAGGCCGCGGCCTCCGTGAGCCGCTGAAGGGTGTGGTCGTTCTGGACGTCGAAGGCTGAGACGGCGAGCCGGTGCGTTGCGAAGGCGCGGGGGTACCACCACCGTTCCTGCTCGTCGCAGAGCACGGTCCAGGATTCGTTCTCGTGTGGGGCGGAGCGATAGCGATTCGCGAGGACATCGTCCGCCCACTCTCGGTAGACGGCCGACAGCACAGCGACGGACGCATCGAGTCGCGACTCGAAGGTCGCGATCAGGTCGGCGTGGTGGCCTCGCTCCGCGGCGACGATCCTGTCCTCGGCATGGCCGGCGAGCGACCACGCGAGGACCACCAGCCCGACCATGGGCAGGGCCAGCAACGGCAATACGATGATCGCCAAGCGTTTCATGGCGTGCGTGAGGCCCAAGGGGACTGGAGGAATCCGAGACCCGTCCATCGTCGTATACGCCTATCCTACCGCAGTGACGGACAGTAGGACAGCAGCGATGCACCGCGAGGTATCGCCGTTCCGGATGAATGCGGCGCCTCGACGTTGCTCGGCACAAGCATGTCGTCGTGAGAGCCCGGCAGTGCGGTGCTAGCCCAAGTTTGACACCTTGTGTTGTAAGTCTTTGGGGCGGCAAGGTGCGCG
>CAZKCX010000088.1:10389-14146 GCA_964550865.1 uncultured Planctomycetales bacterium | reverse complement strand
TCAAGGCGTTCGGCCTCAAGCCCGAGCAGCGGAACTTCCGCTACGACGCGATGTGCTTCCCCGACGGGCGATTCCGCGACCACTGGAGCAAGGGCGCCTCCGTGCCGGACATGACGCAGACCGAGACCAAGCTCTGGTTCTACTACCTCGCCATCGAATACATCGACGTCGGCTGCGAGGCGATCCACTTCGGCCAGGTGGCCCTCATCGGCGCGGCCGACAAGGACCACGCTCACTGGTGGGACATGCTCTCGCGCGTCCGCCAATACGCGAAGGGGCACGCCCGTCGCGGCCTTGTCCTCTGTGATGCCCACACCCCCCGCGGCGGGCCTCGCACAAACGGAAACCGACTCCTGTTCGACTTCCACTCCTTCCCGCTGCGGATCGACGAGATCGCCGGGCGACCGCACGAGGGCGTCCTCCGCGTCGGCTATCTCGACGCGATCTACGGCAAGAGCAACGGCGGCATCACGCCGAGCGGCTGGCGGTGCGACCACCTCCCGTACATCGTCGAGCTGGACAACTTCGAGCGGACCGGCAAGGAGGGGAAGAACGTCGGCCACCACTGGTGCTGGGGATGGGACGAGATCTGCTGGTTCGCCAACCAGCCCACGGCGTACCGCAATCGCTGGCTCCGCTACGCCTGGAAATGGGTGCGGCAGCACGACGCCAACGGCTACCTCCAAATGCCGGGCAGCCGATGCCTCGCCAGCGGCGCGAAGGGGTCGAACGGCGAGCGGACGGGCTGGTATTTCGCCAACCGCCCGAGCCAGGCCGTTCCCACCGGCTTCGACCAGGAGTCCACGATCAAGTCCATCTGGTCCCGCGACGCCCTCGGCGAAAAGAAACGCGACCTCTGGCGCGGCGTGCACGTGATGGCCTGGGGCCCGGCGGGCGGACCGAAGGCCATCCCCCCGCTCAAGCGTGCCATCACCGACGTGCTGCTACCGCTCGGCGTCAACGTCATCGTCTTCGAGGTCGACTACAACTTCGCGTTCAAGTCGCACCCGGAGCTTCGCTACGACGAGGTCATCACGAAGACCCAGGCACGCGACCTCGCCGCGTTCTGCCGTAAGCACGGCGTGCGGCTCATCCCGCAGTTCAACTGTCTCGGGCATCAGTCGTGGGTGCGGCAAGACGTGATCTTCCCCCTCATGACCGAGTATCCCGAGCTGGAGGAAATCCCCGACCTCCCGCCGGAAAAGGCCGCCAAGAGGCTCAAGAGCTGGTGCCCGCTCCATCCGAAGGTCAACGAGATCGTCTTCGCCCTGATGGACGAGCTGATCGACGCCTTCGAGGCCGACGCCTTTCACGTCGGCATGGACGAGGTGCTCACTATCGCCAGCCCCAAGTGCCCCCGTTGTCGCGGCAAGGATCCGGCCGACCTGTTCGCGCGGGCCGTCAACGACTACCATCAGCATCTTGTCCAGGAGCGCGGGCTCACGATGCTGATGTGGGGCGACCGGCTGCTGGACTCGAAGGCGGCAAACATGGGCCGCGGCTGGGAGGCGAGCCACGTCGGAACCGCCCCGGCCATCGACCGCATCCCCAAGGACATCATCATTTGCGACTGGCATTACAGCCTGCAGGACGAATACCCGTCGATCCGACACTTCCAAGAGAGGGGCTTTCGCGTCTGGCCGTCGACGTGGAAGAACGTCAAGGCCACCGAGGCCGTCGTCGTCTACGCCCATCGCCACGCGACGCAGAGGATGCTGGGGCACCTCTGCACATCGTGGGTGCTCAAGCCGGGGCTGTTCGCGCAGGCCCTGCTTGGTGAGGGCGACCCCGAGGCCCTCAAGTCCCGCGCGACACCCGCCGCCGCGGCCGTCCGCGCCGCGATGCACAAGCTGGATGAAGTTTGGTTTGGAGGTTCGAAGTAGAGAAGCGCCGCCTTCAAGGCGGGGATTTCCGAGTGAACGAAAGACCCCTTCATTCGCAGGCCCGTTGCTGCGAGGTCGCTAGATTACCTGCTCTTTCGTGCAACCTTCGCATCAGAGCCGGCCTGTCCTCAGGCCGGTCGCTGTGCAACGTTAGAGAAGGCCGACCGGGCCGAGGACGGCCCGGCTCTGAGACGAGCCCTCGCAAGGTGTTTCTGCTGTGTGACCAAGGCTCTTACGTCGCATGGCGCGTTCTCGGTAATCCCCTCCCCACGATGTTGGCTGACGGTGTTCACCGACCGACAGCCAACGCACGCCGCACATACGGCTCCAGCCAATCGGCAACGTAGCGTGCCCCCGCCGGCGAGAGATGGATCTTGTCCTTCGTGAGCGGGACCTTGCGGTACTTGCGGAACAGCAAATCGATCACATACAGCCATCGCAGGCGGCTCTCGGGGACCAAGATCGCGCCGTGCTGCCGGGCGGCCTTCCGATACAGCCCCGCGAACGAATTCCACACCAATCCGCTCGGTACCTCGACCACGATTAGGGTTGCGTCCGACTCGGCAAGTTGCTTCACCAGCGCCTCAAGGTCCTTAGCGAACTTGGCCCGGGTCGTGCCACCGAGGTAATCGTTGCCACCAATGAACACCAACACCACGTTCGGGTCGTGACGCAATACCTCCCTGTCGACGCGTGCCAGCAGGTCGCTCGTGAGGTCCCCCGCCACACCGGCATTGATGACCTGGCAGCCAAGCCGTTCGCGAAGGCGAGCGACGTACGTCTCGGAGTCGTCGCCGGGATTCAAACCCGCTGTCAGGCTGTCGCCCGCACAGACAAGCACGACGTTGGGGTCGATCTCGCGGGGCGGCATGCCGCAGGACAGTCTCCAGTCAGGCCGAAGCAAGAGCACAATCGACGCTAGCCAGACTGCCGCCACGGCGGGGGATGCAACCTTTGCATTCCATTTCCCAAGGCCTCGGACCACGCACAACAGCGCGAACGCACCGAACCAAGGAAGCCACCACGCCGGGTCCAGACCCATCCGCGCGACAAGCAACACAAGCGACCCGACGATCAGCGTGTGGTCCCTGCGAAACATTGCAGAGAGCGAACGCCTCCCAGGCCACGCCACAACTGTTCCGGCCACACCGCACGGGACAAATAGCCAACGATACGGCAGAATGAGAAACGGAATGAGCAGAACCGTCCACAGAAGCGATCTGCCTACGACGGGCCATCTGCGGGGCTTCTGTTCTTCGCCGTGGGATTCGATCAAATCCTTACCTCCGCTCAGGTGTCGCACGAGAAGATACCTCGACGGTCTACCCACCGAAAGCACTCGCTGGAGTCTTTGGCTCGAAACACGTAGGATCTTCCTGACGTGGACAAAGTCGCATCGGTATCGAATCGGGGGAGAGGCGGGAGCGTCGCCATGGACTTCACCAAGCGCTACATCGTCACCCCGGGCACGAAGGTCAAGCTCGACAAGTATGACCCCAACGACACGGCCAAGGTCAAGAAGAAGGAGGCCCGAAACCTTAAGAAGGCGAACCTCAAACGCCTCAGCGAATTGCAGTACCTACTCTACGCCGAGCATAAACGAGCCGTGCTCATCGTCCTCCAGGCGATGGACGCCGGCGGTAAGGACGGGACGATCCGGCATGTCATCGGGCCGCTCAACCCCCAAGGCTGCCCAGTGACGTCCTTCAAGGCCCCCACCCAGGAGGAGCTGGACCACGATTTCCTCTGGCGGATCCACGAGGCCGTGCCGGGGAAGGGCGAGGTCGGCATCTTCAACCGCTCGCACTACGAGGACGTGCTGATCGTCCGTGTCCACGACCTCGTGCCCCGAGAGGTCTGGTCGAAACGCTACG
>CAZKCX010000088.1:0-10379 GCA_964550865.1 uncultured Planctomycetales bacterium | reverse complement strand
ATTCGAGGAGCGGCTCGCCGAGGAGGGCGTACACATCCTCAAGTTCTTCCTTCACATCAGCAAAGACGAGCAGGCCGAGCGATTCCAGCGCCGGCTCGATCGGCCCGACAAGCACTGGAAGGCCAACCCCGCGGACTTCGCGGAACGCAAGCTCTGGGACGACTACCTGACCGCCTACAACAAGGCCCTCACGCGGTGTAGCACGTGGCACGCGCCGTGGTTCGTCATCCCGGCGAACAAGAAGTGGTTCCGCAACCTGGCCGTCTCGCAAATCCTGGTCGAACAGTTCGGCAAGCTCGACATGGCCTTCCCCGAGCCCGCGTTCGACATCAGCAAGCTGAAGGTGGAATGAGCATTCGCTGGCTTACGGTGGCGTCTGTGATGGATGGTCGCGCACAGGTCGTGCACTTCGCGATGCTTCCGCGAAGTGCCAAGCCGCCCGCCAGGGCGGCCGCTCCCTCACGGTCGCGTCTCCGACCGGACAGCCATGTTCGCTCCCTCACGGTCGCGTATGTGCTGGGCGGTCGCGTCCCTGGTTCTGACAATGCGCCGAGAACTCGTGTCGAGTCCCGGATTCCGGATCCCCGGTTCCTGCTGTTCTTCGTCCGATAATGCCCGCTCCCACCCCGCAGGGACAGGTGGAATTGCGGTAAGACAAGTCACGCCCCAGCCTTGCCGATACTTCCCAGGAGAGCCGATAAGATCGTCGATTCTGAGGGGGTCACACAGCACACATGGAGATTGCCCAGTTCGTCGTGGCGGCCGAGTCGTGTCCGGTCTGGTGGCGACGCCAGGTGGCGACCGCCCAGGCCATGGTGCAGGAGCTCGTGCGCTATCGCGAGCTGCTGATCAGCCTGACGCTGCGCGAGGTCCGCGTGCGATACAAGCAGTCCGTCCTCGGCATCGCATGGGCCCTGCTGCTTCCGCGCACGATGATGCTCATCTTCACGTTCGTCTTCACCCGGGCCGTCCCTCTCGCCGACTCGGTCGACATCTCCATGCCGTATGCGGTGTTCGCCTACATCGGCCTGCTGCCGTGGCTGTTCTTCGCGACGAGCCTCACGCAGGCGGTGAACAGCCTCGTCGCCAACTCAACGCTGGTCACCAAGATCTACTTTCCGCGCGAGATGTTTCCGCTGGCAAGCGTGGCGTGCGCGTTTGTCGACTTCGTCATCGGGAGCGTGGTCCTCGTCGGGCTGATCGTCTATTTCCACGTCGCGACGGACTGGACCTTCACCTTCCACGCGACCGCCCTGCTCGTGCCGCTCGTCCTGCTCACGCAGATCCTGCTCACCCTCGGGCTGGCGATGCTGCTGAGCATGGCGAACCTCTTTTACCGGGACGTGCGATACGTCTTCTCGGTAGCCATCCAGCTCTGGATGTTTCTGACGAACGTCATCTACCCCCTGCCGGAGACGAACTGGCTCGTCAACGCCAATCCGATGACGCCCATCATCAGCGCCTATCGCCACCTGATCGTCTTCGGCGAATGGCCCCCCTTCGGTCCGTCGGTGTATGCCGTCCTCATCTCGGTGAGCATCTTCCTCGTCGGGTGGCGATGGTTCCACGCCACCGAGTTCCGATTCGCCGAGCGGATCTGAGGGCTTTCGCGAAACCGGCCGACGGGTCCCGAGCAAACCGATCACAGGCGTGTCGGCATTGGCACCGGCGCCGGAGACGCTACACTACCGTATCCCCCAGCCGGATGGGTCGGAGCGCCCCTCCGGTCGCATGAAAAAGCGACAAACGCAAGAGGAGCATCACCGCTGATGAACATCTTGATCACGGGATCGAGCGGTCAGATCGGCACGAACCTCGGACTCGCCTTGTTGGATCGGGGCGACCACGTCGACGGGATCGACCGAAGGCCGAACGCTTGGACCGATCGCCTGACGACCCAAACGTTGGACCTGACCACCTGCAAACCCGAGGACCTGCCTTCGGACATCGCGTACGACGTCGTCGTGCACCTGGCCGCCCACGCCAAGGTCTTTGAGCTGGTCGAGAATCCGACCCGGGCCATGGAGAACATCCAGATGGCCTTCACCGTGCTCGAGTATTGCCGGCGACGCGCGATCCCGATCATCTTCGGCAGCAGCCGCGAGGTGTACGGTGACATCATGCGGCTCGTCACGCTCGAGACCCAGGCGAACTTCGTCGTGGCCGAGAGCCCGTACTCGGCCAGCAAGATCTCCGGTGAGGCGTTGATCTACTCCTATCAACGGTGCTACGGCCTGCCGTTCCTCGTCTTTCGATTCAGCAACGTCTACGGCCGGTACGACAACGACATCGAGCGGATGGAACGCGTGATTCCGTTGTTCGTTCGGCGGATCGCGGCGGGACAGCCCATTACCGTCTACGGTCGGGAGAAGATGCTCGACTTCACGTTCGTCGACGACTGCACCGACGGCGTAATCCGCGGCATCGACGCCCTGGTCGCAGGCAGGGTCCAAAACAAAACGGTCAATCTGGCCTACGGGCACGGCAGCACGCTCGTGGACGTGGTGAACATCATCTCGCTCGCGCTGGGGAAGGCGCCGAACGTTACCTACGAGTCTTCCCGCCCCGGCGAGGTGACACGATACGTCGCCGACATCAGCAAGGCGCGCGAGCTGCTCGGCTACGAACCGCAGACGCCGATCTCGG
Source organism: uncultured Planctomycetales bacterium (assembly GCA_964550865.1). Taxonomy (GTDB): domain Bacteria; phylum Planctomycetota; class Phycisphaerae; order UBA1845; family JAFGLZ01; genus JAFGLZ01. Next base: position 7,733 of record CAZKCX010000088.1, on the reverse strand, counting down.
CCGGGCTACCCATCGAGATCCAGTGGCAGCGAGAGACGGGCGCGCTCGGCTGATACTGCGATCGCGCGCTCGAGGCAACCGACGATCCCATCAAGCGTAACGACCCGTGCATCCTCAAAGGCTCATCTCGCTTGCCGACGCCGCCCGGCTCACACACTGGCCCGACGACCTACCGCGGGTGCCGATCCTGCTCTACCATCGAATCCTCCGCCCGGGCGAGACCGGCGATCCGCGCATGACCGTGCCGCAAGACCGCTTCGAGCAGCAGCTCACGCATCTCGCCGAGGCCGGTTACACGTGCGTCCCGCTCTCTGCGCTGGTCGACTACGTCCGCAATGCCGCCCAGGTGCCGCCTCGGAGCTTTGCCGTCACCTTCGATGACGGATTCCTGGATACGTACCGCCTCGCGTGGCCCGTCCTGCAACGCCACGCCATAACGGCCACGGTGTTCCTCGTGGCCGATCGGATCGGCGGGCAGAGCGAGTGGATGCGTGTCGAGCCGTGGGGGCCGCAGCTGCTCATGGATCGTGAGCAGATCCTCGAGATGCAGGAGGGCGGAATCGAATTCGGCTCGCACGGCTTGACGCACGCCCATCTGACCCGGCTCGATCCGGATGCGATCTCCGAAGAGCTCCAGACATCCCGCGCCAGGCTAGGCGACCTTCTGGGCCGTGAGGTCACGACCTTCGCCTATCCCTATGGGGAGTGGGATACGCGGGTGCGCGAATCGGTCGAACGGGCGGGCTATCGTGCGGCAGCGTCGGTCCTGGCCGGCTGGAACCATCCCGGAACCGATCCCCTGGCGCTTCGGCGCATCGTCGTATCCGGCTCCGACTCCGGACAGGCTCTCCTTCTGAAGATGCTATTGGGGGATCATCGATTCCGATGGCGATCGCTCGCGGTGTTGCTCGGCCGCGCGGCCGCACGAAGGCTTGGTCTCGGTTGAGCCACGACCCCAATGCACCGGGAAAAGGGAGTCTACGATCGAGGAAATGGCCCCATGCGTCATGCTCGACCGTTCGCCGAGGAAACCACCGTCTTGCCGGTCATGCTGCCGTAGAGCTGGTTGCAGCGCTCGGCGGAGTCCTCCCAGCTCAGCTTTCGAACCTCAAAGCTACCGTGTTCTCGCAGCGTCGACTGTAGGGGCGGATGCTTGAGGACGGCGATGATCTTGTTCGCCATCTCGTTGATGTCCCAGAAATCGACTTTGAGGACATGCGTGAGCACCTCGGCGACGCCCGACTGCTTGGAGATGATCACGGGTACATCCTGGCTCAGCGCCTCGAGCGGTGCAATGCCGAACGGCTCGGACACGCTCGGCATGACGTAGACGTCGGCCATGCGAAAGATCTTGTTGACGTCGTCGCCCCGCAGAAAACCGGTGAACAGAACCTTATGCCCGATCCCCATCTCGGCGGCGAGCTCGATGGTACGACGGATCATGTCCCCGGAGCCGGCCATGACGAAGCGAACGTTCTCGACGACCTCGAGCACCTTCCGCGCCGCGGCCAAGAAGTATTCCGGGCCCTTCTGCATCGTGATCCGACCCAGGAAGAGGACGATCTTCTCGTCCTTGCGAATGCTCGGCAGCGCCCGGTCGGCCAGGCGTTTGCCGTTCGTGTCGATGGCGTTGTAGACCACCTCGACCTTGCTCTCGTCGACCCCGTAGCGACTGACGAGGATGTTCTTGGTCAGGTGACTGACGGCAATAACGCGATCCGCCTCGTGTACCCCCTGCCGCTCAATGTCGTAGATCCGCTGGTTGATGTTCTCCCCGCTCCGATCGAATTCCGTCGAATGCACGTGGACGACAAGGGGCTTTCCGGTCAAGCCGGCAACCGCCAGACCGGCCGGATACGTCATCCAGTCATGCGCATGGACGACGTCGAAATCCTCCTGCATGGAAATCTGGCCTGCCAGTCGGGCGTAGCGCTCGACCTCGGCGTACATGTCGCCGCTGTAGTGCTCCCCCGGATTACCCACGATCGCGGGCGTCTGCTCCGAGGCTGCGTCTGAGGACCGAGACGCGCCCTGCCTCTGCGGCTTCTCCTCGGAAGGCCGCTGGGGCGCCGCTTCCTTTCGCTTCCGGGCGATTGCCTCGGCGCGTCGTTGGGTCTCCAGCCTTCTCTGGACGTATTGGGCGGGCGTTTGGTAGGGCTGGAGCTCCGTATCGACCGTTCGAAAGGTCACGTGCTCGAATTCCTCGAGCTGATACATCTGCGAACCGAGGGGAGAGTCTTCGCTGGGCGCGACGAGCTTCACATGCGTCGAAAAGTTCGACTGAACCGCACGAGGGAGAACGAACAGGACTTCCGTTCCCATCGAACTGAGGGCCTTCGTCAGGCCGTAGCAGGCAGTCCCCAGGCCGCCGGAAATGAACGGGGGGAACTCCCATCCGAGCATCAAGACTTTCATGGGAAGTCAAGCCTCCGGAAGCGCCGTCAAAGCGTCTTCTGCTCGCAATTACGCCGGACCACAGCGGCGAATCCACCGTTGGTCCAAGCTTCTCGCATCCCACACTGCGCTTCGAGACCTTCCCCGCCTAGCCGTCGATCAACACCCTACGAACCTCTGGCCTTTTGACTTGAAACATCCAGCGGCACACGCCGCCGGCGAGCCGTTGCCGAGGTCAGGTCGGACCGAACGATGCGCATAAACGGTAGCCAACCATCGCGCTACTGGTTCCAAGAACCATAGACGCGCGCGACGAAACCTTCCTTCCCACTCGTCTCCCCGTATCTCCGCTCGGCAAAATCTGCCTGAGGCTACTGTGGAAAGTAACCCGGATATGCCCGTTTGTCAAAGCAAAACCGCCCGGGTGTCCCAACAATCTAAGCTTCTTTTCCACGATGGGTTACCTTAGAGCCCGCCCCTACCGTTTCTTAGGGATTTCCTTGCGATGCCTTCACATCCAAGCCGAATTCAACCGAGGAAGACGGGCAGCAATACGACGGCATCCACGCCTCCGTTCCTACGTTGGATGGCGTCGGATCCATGCAAGATTTCCCCCTTACGCACGTCGATGCCCGGAATCAGCGGTTCCTGTCTTCCGTCCCAACCGCCCTTCGGACTCAAGGCTTTGTCGATACATACCTTACTTGCTTTCGAAATCCGAGCAACGACCGTCTCGACGTCATGCGTGGCGGGCGCGCATCGTCTCTAGGATCTGCCTGATGCGCCGGTCCATCATGTGGTCGCTTACGATCCGCTCTCTCGCACGGTCTGCGATCTTCCGTCGCGATTCTTCGTCGCCGAGAAGGCCCTTCACGTGGCCGATCAGCTCGCTCCGCCGACGGAAGGAAAGCGCCTCGCTCCCGAGGGCGAGGATACTCGGCAGCCCGTGGCCGGCGGAATCATCCGGGTGCCCCCTGGCAACCACGACCGCTCCGCTCGCGGCGGCGCGAAGCAGTTCTGTCGCAACGTTTCCGTCCAGGGCGGCGTGGAGGTACACCTTTCCCGATGCGTACACGTCTACGTGCTCCTCCGGGCGGATTCTGCCGCGATAGGCACTTGACAGCTTGGGATGCTCGGCCCACCCCGCGCCCCAGAGGCTGAGCCGCAAGCCCGCATCGAGGATGGCCAGGAGGGTCTCCCGCCAGACGATCGTCCGACCGAGCACCGAGTTGATGTGCTCGATGAACTCGCGCCGCAACGCGGGCTCGGCAAACGAAGCCCCCGTGGCCGATTCGGCCTGGGAGAGGATGCGCCCCGCGTCGGACGGAACGTACCGTGCCGCTTGGTCGGTGATCAAACGCTCGGCCGTCTTCCATACCGCCTGATGGCTGTCCAGGTGCAGTCCGTTCGCCTCCGGCGCGAGCGGCATGGCGTCCGCAATAGCGACGACGTCCTCCGGGCGATCTCCCGATTCCCCGTCCGCCCCGTTTGGAGGCGAGGCAATCGCGGGGGGCAGCCAGGTGAGACGTTGTGGGTCCGCCCCCACCTCCAAGAGGTCTTGCATCACCCGATCGGTCATGCAGAACAGATGATCTCGCGAACCAAGACCCTCGAGGAGCCCGGCGGACACGCGAATTTGCGGACCGAGCCATGCCGCGATCGGAAGGGACTCGGGAGCGAATCGTGAGAGGCTCGTCCGCGTCGCATCGACGGCGATGACCAAGTCCGGTCGAAACGCATGCAGGCCTCGGACGAGGCTTAGGGGATGCTGCGTGTCGGGCCTGTTGCCGGACCACGACGTAACGGGCCAGTTCAACAGCTTGAGCCCATCGAGGACCTCCCCGGCGAAGGCGGAGGCCTCGGCGTCGACACCGGGGGATATCACGAAGATCCGGGGGATATCCGGCAGCGAACTGGGGCTTTCGTACCCGGCGCGGAGCTGCTCGGTCAGGGAGGCGATGTGGGCTGCACGGCGCTGCGCGATCTCGCTACCCGCTCGCTGGATGAGCAACCGATAGCGATCTGTGGACGGCGGATCCAACCAGGGCCAGGCGACCATCCGCTCCGGCGCAAGCACGCCCTCACGGTCGGCGAGGTAGTCCACGAGCGCGGCGGCCTCGTCTTCGCCGACGACCAGCGCAAGGCGTCCTTCGGCGATCGGGGCAGAGACATCATGTAGCCGCAATGCCAGAACGAGCCCCTCCGGGTTCCGCTCGAGCACGAAGACCACCCGATGTGCCGGGAGACGCTGCGTGAGCAACCGGGCCTCGATGCCCTGGCCGATGCCCGCCAAGACGACATTCCCGCTGCCGGGATCGAAGTTGCTCAGGATCGCCGCACCACTCACCGTCGGCATCGACGTGAACCCCAGCCAGCGCGGTCCGTCCGCCGTCTGCAGGCGATAGGTCGGTGAACCCTCTCTCCCCTCGACCAGCTCGCAGTTGGGGCCGGGGCGCAGCGTTTCCATCCGCCCGGCCAATTCGGGATCCACGCGCCGCAGCGCGTCCAGGTTCCTCTTCCAGATTCGCTCGGAGTCAAAGGGCGGGCTTGGATCAGACATGCGCGATTCCGGCCCGGTGGAGGCACGCCACGCTAGACCGCCGCGACGCGGAAGCGTACGAGCATGAGGATGATAAGAAGGCCTACCCACACGAAGAAGCCGAACAGCCCCAAGTAGAAGTTGCCCCAGGAGCGCGGCGTCCCGCACCCGGGCGGCACGCCCTCCCACGGGTCTCGGTTGGGCTTCTCGGTGTTCATAGACTGTGAAGCGGTCGTTTCATCCATCGCTGCCGTCCTCGGGAGTTCACGTCACAAGAGGTCCTCGACGGGCTCCGAGCATAGCACCACGCCAGCGGCTCGGCAAGGTGCGGAAGGCAGACGCTTCCGGCCCGCGCAAAATCATGTGAAGCGGCTACGTGGTCGGGGAATCCCCGACGCCAAGCAACCCCGCGAGCTCTTGCCGGCAACGGTACAGCGCCCGCGGAACGTGGAAGCAGCCTTTCCACTTTCCGCCCTTGAGATTCAGCAGCACCTCGCCCCGCCGGTTGAGATAGCCGAACCACTCGCCGTGCTCGGGGTCGGCAAAGCCCTGCCAGGCATAGTCGTGGATCCGCTCGAACCACTGCCAACACTCCCGGCGGCCCGTCAGACCGTACGCCATGAGCAGCGCGACGAGCGATTCCAAATGGACCCACCAGAGCTTCTGGTCCCATTCCAGCTGCTGCGGCGGCCGACCCTCGGCGTCCATGAAGTAGTACAGCCCGTCGTATTCGTCGTCCCACCCGAAATCGAGCAGCCCGAACAGGACCTCCACCGCACGCTCGATCAATTGCCGATCGTTCCGACGTCGGGCGATGTCCATCAGGAACCACATCGCCTCGATCCCGTGCCCCGGAAGGAACAACCGACCGACGAAGCAGTCCGGGTGTGAACCGTCGGGGGCCACCTGTTCGTAGGTGAGCCGGCGGTCCTCGTCGACGAAGAGGCCCATCACCTCGTCGACGCACGACGACACGTCCCGTTCCACCTGGTCCGGATCGAGCAGCCACTCCAGCTCGAGGATCAGATTCGCCATGATCATCGGCAGGGCAAGCATCTTCAGCGGTCGCGTTCCGGGAACGACCTTGGAGTACTGCCCCTTGGGATTCTCCTTCCGACGCAGGATGTTGCGATAGGTCTGCAAGGCCAGCTCCCGCGCCGTGTCCTCTTCGACGGCGAGAGCGAATTGGCTGAAGGCCATGGCCCCAAAGCAATCCGAGAAGATGTTGTAGGGTTGCACGAGGGGTTTGCCCTCTCGGTTGAGGGCGAAATACCAATTGCCACGCCCATCCATCCCGTGCCGCCGCAGGAACTCCGCCCCATGCCGCGCGATCTCGAGCCACTCCTCCCGAGGCTCGTAGCGGTTGTAGAGCATGGAGAAGGTCCAGACCTGACGGGCCTGAAGCCAGACGAACTTATCGGTGTCGAATACACCACCCATGCGATCGAGGCAGGTGAAGAAGCCGCCGCATTCGCGGTCGATGCTGCAGCGCATCCAGAACGGGATCACATCATCCAGCAAGGCGGTTCGGTACTGCGCTTCGAGTTGGCGCAGCCGGTCACGTGATGGCATGAGCGATGGTCATCCTTTCCCACAGGGCGCTGACGGCGAGCGATAGGCCACTTGGGAGCATTCGATTATTGAGCCGAGAGCTGCTCTTCGACGCTCTGCACCTTGTCGGCCATCGTCTGGTCGCGATCCACTCGCGTCCCGAACTTGACGGTCGTGCTGATCCGCGGCGCGCCCATCTCGTGCACGACCTCGTGACAACGCCTGACGGCCGCGAAGACGGTCTCCCACTCCCCCTCGACGTTCGTCCCGTAGGCATGAAGCTTCGGGCTAAGCCCCGCCTCCGTCAGGACCTTCTCGCACGCCACCACATACTTGGAGACGGACACGCCCACGCCGAGGGGCACCACACAGAGATCCATGATCACATGCATCTCGATTTCCTCCTGGCTCGCTTCGAGGTCCCCGCGAACAACCGGAGAATGATCTCACCTACGCCTGTCCCCCGGCAATCCTTCGATTCAGCCACGGTATTTCACGAGTGCTTCTTCGTTCAACGCCACACCCAAGCCCGGTCGGGTCGGCAGGGCGATCTTGCCGTCGGTCATCGTGAGCCCCTCGTCCGCGAGTTCCCTCCGAAGGACGGAGTCGCACAGCTCCGGCGGCAGCCACTCGATGTACGGACAGTGCGCGGTGGCGGCCGCGAGGTGCGCCGATGCGGCGATGCCGATCCCCGTCTTCCAGCAGTGCGGCACGATGAGGCGCCCGCGATCGCCGGCGATCTCCGCCACCCGTCGGGCTTCCGTCAGTCCGCCGACACGTCCCACGTCCGGCTGGGCCACGTCGACACGACCCCGGTCGAGCAGATCGAGGAACTCGAATCGCGTCGTCAGCCACTCCCCCGAGGCGATGCGAATCGGGGAACGCGCTGTCAGGTAGGCATGCCCCGCAAGATCGTCAACGGGCAGCGGGGTCTCGACGAAGAACAGGTCGTACGGCTCGAGCCGACGACACATCCGCAGGGCCTCCTTCGCGTCGCTCCAGCCGTACACCACGTCCACCATGATCGCGAGGTGCGGACCGAGGGATTCGCGGCAGGCGGCGATCGTCTCCACGACGACGTCGTCGCTCGCCTGCAGCTTGTTGTGGGCGTACGGTCCCTTGAGGCAGACCTCGAGCTTGACCGCACGAAATCCCGCCTCTTTCGCTTGGATGGCGCGCTCGATGAGGTTCCGGCAATACCCCTCCACCGTATCACCCGTCGGCAAGAGCGAGGCGTAGGGGACGATGT
>CAZKCX010000087.1:0-14245 GCA_964550865.1 uncultured Planctomycetales bacterium | reverse complement strand
AACCTGAGCGTCCCCTGGATGGGATCGCACCGCACTGAAGCAGGCGGCCGAGCACGGCAAGACCGCGCTGGGCTTCTACAAGGGGGGACGCAAGGCGCGGGGGTTCGTCGAATCGATCAAGTCGTTGCCGGACCTCGGGGTGATCGGCCAGGGCTTCGGCAAGCCGGAGCAGCTCGGCGGCCGCAGGTGCTGGAACTCCGACGAGACGGGCCCCGGCGACGGTCGGTCGGGCTGGGCGTCGTTCTACGTGCCGACGCCGGACACGTCGCGTGCGGTCGTGGTGGAGATCGACGCCTGGGGCAAGTCACGGCTTCGCGGTCTGGTCATCAACACCAAGCACGGGGAGTGGAACGGCATCCAGCCTCGATCGAAGCTGAGCGGCGAGGCGAAGTGGGAGACGTTGGTTTACGAGATCCCGCCCAAGCTCCTGGCCAAGGACCAGAAGGTGCAGAAGGTCGGCTTCGGCGGCGGCGACTCGCAGGTCTGGATCGCCGAGATCCGCGTCCGCCGAAAAGCCGAGAAGTGAGGGATTGCTACGGAGCGCGATCCGCCCGTTCACTGAATTCCCGATCATCCTTGGGGTCGGGTTGGCTTCGATAGCCGTGTCTCTCAGAGCCGGCCTGTCCTCAGGCCGGTCCGCGTACGTTGATAAAGGTAGTAGGCCGGGGCCGAGGACGGCCCGGCTCGGAATGAATCCGTCGCCTTCGTGGGTGTCTTCTATTTCCGCGCGAGGGCACGGAGGTCGCGACGGGGGCGATCCCATGCCTTCCGAGAGGCCGATTCAATGAGCTTGAGCACGCGCTGGTAGTCGGGATCGGTCTGGTTCGCATAGACAACCCGCTTGCATCGCGCGGTTCCGCCCGCGCCGGCATCGAGCGGTGCGCGGAGGAAGAGGCTTTCGCGCGGCTCGTGCAGGTCGATCCAGTCGAGTCGCGTGACGTCGGCCGGCTTGTGGCACGAGGCGCATCGCTTCTCGTGTACGGCGGCGATCTGCTCGCGGAGCGGACCGTCCGAGGCCAGGTCGTAGGGCATCGGCTCGCGCCGCTTGTTGATGAAGTCGTCGTGGTAGGGGGCGTTCAGGTCGATCCACGTCACGAGCCGGAGCCAGTCGTCCCGCGACAGGTCGACCGTCTTGCGATGCCGCTCGCCTTGGATCACGTGGATGAGTTTGCTCTTGTGTGAGCCGAACGCCAGCGGCGGCGTGACCTTCGCATCGTCCATAATGTTCGAGCGGGCAACGAGCCGATGCTTGTTGATCGTCTCGTACGCCCGGTTGTAGCGGGCCGTGAGCCCGCCGGAGAAGTCGAGTCCGCCCGCGGGCTCGAGTCCGCCGTGGCACCGGACACAGTGGCGATCGAACACGGGCTGGATGTCCCGCAGAAAGCTCACCGCCCGCCGTCCCCAGGGCGGCGGGATGGGAATCCGCGGGCCGCGCCGCAGCGCGAGCGGGACGGTGGTCGACGGCGGGGCCTCCGCCCGCGTCTCGTGACAGCCCAGGCAGCTCCGCTGCTCGCCCGGCTGAAAGCTGATGAACGACCGCATCCGCCGCAGCTCTTGATGGTTTTCGTCGAGGAGCTGGAAGAAGACGGGCGTGTCGGCCGGCACGCGGAAGTGGGCACTTCCGTCCGCCTCGACCGGGACCGTCCCGATGACGCGGGCGGGCGTCCAGTTGATGAAGACACCCTTGACGTCCTTCTCGTACCGCTGGCCGCCGTAGGTGTTGCAGTACGGCCATTGGTCGCGCTTGGAGATCCGCAGGTAGCGAATGCGTTCGGGCTCGATGCCGTCCACGCGATAGCCGACGTCGGCCACGGCGCACACGGCGTGATCTGCGTTCGGGTCCGCCACGCGCGCCAGGACCGGCGGCTTGGGCCGCGGGCGGAGCGGGATGGGGATGGAGCACGAGATCTCCGGGTCCCGGTAGATCAACTCCTTCGTACCGTACACGTCGATCAGATAGAGGGCGTATCCCTTGGCGTCGCGCTCGGGGCCGTAGGTCGCGGAGACGAGGAACGTCTTGTCGGAGATCGCCCATGGCGTCATGTAGAATCCCCCCGCGCCGGTCACGCCGCCCTCGGTGACGGGCGAGCCGGACATGCCGCCTTCCGGGGGCCAGATGCCCGGCGTGACGACGCCGATGCCATGTTCGTTGTTCAGGCCGACGTCGGGGTCGACGATGACCACGGGACCGGTCGCGAGCGTGTGGTGGCCCGCGGCGATTGAGATCAGCTCACGACAGCCGGGGATGCTCCGTGTGTCCTCGAGCGCCCACGGGTTATTCATGTGCTGCTTGAAGAGCGCATCGGCGCCTGTGCCGTCCGGCCGGATCACCCAGATGCTCTGGATGTGGGCGAAGCTTCGCTCCTGATACTCCCACCGCGTGTAGGCGATCATGCCGTCGTCGAGCGAGTGCGGCAAATAGTCGCCGTCCTTGGTGACGCTCATGCGCCGGATGTTGCTGCCGTCGGGCCGCATGACGTAGAGGTTGCACGAGGTCTCGTCCTTGTCGTACTCATTGCACTGGAGCGAGCACCTGCACCGTTCCGAGACGAAGACGATGTCGCCGTTGGCGCAGTACGTCGGATCCAGGTCGCTCCACTCCCCGTCGGTGAGCTGCCGCAGGTTGGAGCCGTCGGTGTTCATCTCGAAGATGTGCGTCGGCTCCTCGGTTCGACGAAGGTGAAAGTTCGTTCGGCGATCGAGCCATCCGTCGGGCGGTTGGTCGCTCTTGGCCTGGGCGTAGCCGAAGACGACGCGGTCGGCGTTCCACCAGAGGTCCATGCCGTGGACGTGTCCGGGGCCGAGCCGACCGTTGATGAGCGTGCGGAGGGGTCGGTCCTGATCGTGGGGGTGCATCGGCAGGATGCAGATGTCGCCGCCGGGCCGCGAGACCCACGGCATGTGGTTCAGGCAGACGTCGGGATACGTCTCCTGCGTGAAGCGCTTGACGAACAGGAGTCCTTTGAACTGCAGGTTGGGGTGTCGAAACGCGATGTCGCGCGCCAGCCAACGCGCTTGTCGGTAAAGGTCCGCGCGATGCGTCGGGTCGGGGCCGTTGGCCGCTTCCGCTTGGGCGAGTGTGGCGATGCGCTGCGCCAGCGTTCGCAGGGCGTCGTCTTCCGGCCGTCTGTAATCGGCCAGGAGCTCTCGCGCGCGATTGATCGTCCGGGCGGCGGGAGCGATGAAGTACGTAAGTCCCTCGTGATACTGCACGCCCTCCTGACGGGCCGTAATCAGGACGGCGGCAGGGCCCTCGTGCGTGACCTGGAAGGGGATCTCGATCGTTCCCGGCTCGCGGACCTTCTTGTGGAAGACGACCGCGCGCTCCGGGCGCTGCGGGGTGAACACGACCGACTCGACCTGGACGTCGACGGGCGGATCGACTGCTCCGTGGGACTCGATGCGGAAGGACAGGCGGTTCCGCCCGAAGCCCAGGACGTGCTGCTCGGCCGGCGGCAGCTTCAGTCGCCACGTCCCGCCGGCGGCGAGCCGCACGGGCGGTCCCTCGATGCCGGCGACCGAATCCGGAAAACCGTTCGGGAACTCCTGTAGCGGCAGCGCGAGCTCCATCGTCGTGGTGCCGTGGGCGCGTCGGATCTGGGCTCGACTCGGCGGCGCGGGCGTGCCGTTGAGCGTGATCGCGTGCGGTGCCTCCGTCGCGAAGCCGATACGCATCGGCCCGACGGTCAGCATCGCGCCGTTCTTTTGATAGCCGCGCGACCAGATGCTCAGGCTGCTCTGGCGTGCCGGTCGGTTCAGGGCGATGTTCTTCGTCGGGTCGTCCGCGGCATAGATCTCGACCTCGTCGAGATGGAGGAAGATCGGCTTCGGGCTCGGGATCTGTAGGCGGACATAGCGAGCGCGGATCGGCTTGCGGTTGGGCTTCTCTGCCGTGGGAGCGAATTCGACGACGAGCGGGCCGCCCTTGCCCACGCCGCCGAAGAACGTGCCCTTGTTGTCGTGCCGGAGCGTCCACTGCTCTCCATCGTCGGACGTAAGAATCCGCAGGTTGTCGGCGTTGTGGAGGCCGGGCGCGTAGTCGAGTCGGTTGTAGACGACGATCTTGCCGATGGCTCGCGGCTTGCCGAGGTCTGCCTGCCACCAGGGGTTGGGCTCATGGTTTGTGTGGAAGGCGTAGCGTCCGTTCTTGACGCCGTCGACGGCGCCGCCCGCGTCGAGAGCGGTCGGGTCGCCGCGGAAGCGCGATTCCGTGCGCGTGGGCAGCGACAGGCCGACGAACAGGCTTCGCCCGTCGTGCATCAGCTTGGTCTCTGGCAGGCCGGCTTGCTTGGGTGCGAGGTCGAAGGCGTTCGACCAGCAGCCCTCATCCGGCACGGCGTCGAGCTTGGGGGTCGGCCCCTTGGGGACGCGGATCCTGTCGTCCCGGCCGACGCCGGGCCAGTGGATCTTCGTCTCCACGAACCAGACCTGACCCGGCTGCCGGATCTGGAGCAGGCGGTGCTCGTCTTGTTTTCGCCAGTCGGCTTCGATCTGGTCGCGCATCGAGGCGGACGTGACGATTGACGTCAGCGCCGACACAATGAAGCCCGCGGCCAGGAACGATCGAACGCCACGATGAAAGCTGCCGGAGACGTGACCGACGGACATACAAAACCTCCAAACGTCAGCTGCAAGAGGAAACGTGAAGCCACGGGCTCGCCCGCTACTGTGGAGTGTACCGGGTGGCGATGTGCCGGACAATCGGCGCTTCGCGCGGCAAGTCGCCGTATTTCACGATCTGCGTTGCGAAAGATGTGGCCCAGTCGCCCTCGGCTGGGCAGCAAACGATGTGGCCCAGTCGCCCTCGGCTGGGTACCTGGATCGTTCACGGCCGAGGGCGGCCGTGCCACACAGAACAGCCGGGAAGCTTTCACATTCCACAGACGGCCTGCGCCTCAAGCTCTGGACTCTGACTTCTAAACCCCGCCGCCTGAACCTCGAGCCCGTGAGACTACCCCTTCTTCTTCGGACGTTTCGTCGGCCAGTTGGGTGCGTCCGTCCGGGCGGTCTTCAGGTAGGCCTCGATCGTGGCGACGACGTCCGGATGTTGGTCGGCGATGTCGTGCTTCTCCGCCGGGTCCTTGGACAGATCATACAGTTGGAGCGGCGCGCCGAGCTTCGGACGGATGGCCTTCCCTTCTCGCCAGCGAACCGCCTGCTGGAAGCCGCGCTCGTAGAACTCCCAGTAGAGAAATCGACCGCTGAGGTCTTGCCGCTTGCCGAGCAGCGTCGGCAGGACGCTCACGCCGTCGATGTGCGTCGGGGGCGGCACGCCGACCAGATCCGCCACCGTCGGCAGGAAGTCGGCGAAGGTCCAGGCCGTCTCGTCGTTCGTCTTGCCTTGGGGCACGTGGTCGGGCCAACGGACGATCATCGGCGTGCGGATGCCCCCTTCGTACATGTCGCGCTTGTGGCCGCGGAGCGCCCCGGAGCTGTCGAAGATGCCCTCCCATCGCTTGGCGGCGCCGTTGTCCGAGCAGAAGAAGACGATCGTTCGCCCGTCGATGTTGAGCTCCTTGAGCAAGGCCATGATCCGACCGACGTGGCGGTCCATGCGTGTGATCATCGCGGCGTGGACCTTGGCGTCCTTGGGCCAGGGCTTGTCGGCGTAGGGCTCGATGCTGGGGATCTCGTAGTGCGCGTGCGGGATGCACCAGGGCACGTACAGGAAGAACGGGCGGTCCTTGTTTTTGCGGATGAAGGCCAGCGCGAACTCCGTGAACATGTCGTGCGTGTATTCGGTCTTCTTGTCGCCCTGGTTGCCCTCGAGGATGAGCTTCTCCTGGTTCCGCCACAGGTGGGGCGGGTAGTACGTGTGGGCGTTTCGTTGATTGAGATAGCCGAGCCACTCGTCGAAGCCCTGACGGTTCGGCACGCCGGTGGTGTCCGGTTCGCCCAGCCCCCACTTTCCTGTAATGCCCGTCGCATAGCCGGCCTGCTTGGCGATTTCGGCTACCGTGAGGTCTTGGGGCTTCAACGGGACGCGTCGCTGTCGACCGACGCCGCCGACGATCCCGCTGTTTCCACGAACGCGCGTGTGGCCCGTGTGCTGTCCGGTCATCAGGACGCTTCGCGACGGGGCGCATACGGTCGAGCCGGCATAGCACTGCGTGAAGCGAAGGCCCTCGGCGGCGAGCCGATCGATGTTCGGCGTGCGGATGTGCTGCTGGCCGTAGCAGCCGAGATCGCCGTAGCCCAGATCGTCGGCCATCATGTAGATGATGTTGGGGCGCGGGGCTTGGGCTTCGCCTGCCTCGGCGCGATGGGTTTCGGGAAGGAGTCCCAATCCCCATGCAGACGCGGTGACCACGGCCACGCCGCCGTGCGTGAGGAACCGACGTCGTCTCATGATTCGCCGTCCTTTCCGATCTGAGGTTGCGGGTCGTTCAGGAAGCCGTTCGGGTCTCGCATGAAGTCCCGGTAGATCTTGTAATGGGGTGTCTGTCTGTAATCAACCGGTCGAAAGGGGACGTCGTCGAAGCTGTAGATCGTCGCATGGGGGCAAGCCATGAGGATGGGCGAGTGCGTGGCGATGATGAACTGCGCGTGGCCCGCCAGGCTCATCTCCTGCACCAATCGGAGCAGCTCGAGCTGCGTCCGAGGCGAAAGGGCGGTCTCCGGCTCGTCAAGGAGGAAGATCCCCTTGATGGCGAAGCAGCTTCGGAAGAAGCTCATCAGCGATTGCCCGTGCGACTGATTCAGTAGTGACTTGCCGCCGTAGAAATCGAGCAGGCCCGGATCGCCGGCCGCCCACTCGTCCAGCAGCGTGGTGAAGTTCTGGAAGATCTGCGAGGCGAAGAAGGTGCCCGGCACGGGATCGTCGACCCAGTCGACCTTGAGGCAGAGATGGAGCGAGCGTTCGTACTTGTTGAACTGCGCGCGGGTTCGTCGCATCCCTCGCCAGATGTAGATTCCGCATCGCGTCGCGATCGCCTCGAGAAGCGTGGACTTGCCCGTTCCGTTCTCCCCGACGAAGAACGTTACAGGGTTGTCGAGCGCGATCCCTTCGCTCTCCTGGAAGAGCGGTAGGTTGTACGGATGATACTCGCGAGTGGGATACCGTTCGTGCAGCAGGTGAACCGCCGTGATGTGCATGCAAGGGTCCTTCCAGGTATCGTCGGTGTCGTGCTGATGTATCGAACCAACCATGATACACGATTCTTGGAGGGGTCCGCAGCCCGGGGAACTGCGTGGGATCATGGCACGGACCCTCACGGCTACCGTAGAATGTCGGATCCAACGGTTGAGGGATCTCAGACGGATCGGCCGCGGACTTCCGGAGCCGCCTATGCACGCTGTCGATAGGAATCGTCTTCTCGTCGTCTTGCTTGTTTGTGTCCTCCGAACGACCGCCGTGTCGGAAGAGATCGAGGTCGGGTCCCGCGAAGAAGCGGCCCATGCCTTTCAGCGGTCGAGGCCTGGCGACGCCATCCTCTTGGCCGACGGGGAGTACAAGGATTTCCGGGTGGTCCTCCATGCCAAGGGCGCGCCGGACAAGCCGATCACGTTTCGTGCGAGGACAGCCGGGAAGGTGACGTTCACGGGGGACGTGCATCTCCGTATTACCGGTCAGCACGTGACGGTTTCCGGCTTCGTGTTCGATCAGGCCTGGGGACGATGTATCGTGCAATTCCTGTCGGCGCGGCATTGCCGGTTGACGGAGTGTGCCTTCGTCGAGTCCGGAAACCCGGCCAGCTCCTACTCGCACATGATCACGATCCGCGGTGGCTCGCAGCACAATCGTGTCGACCACTGCTATCTGCAGGGCAATCTGTCGATGGGCATGGGGGTGCGGCTCTCGAAGGGCGATTTCGAGAACCTCCACAATCGGTTCGATCACAACTACTTCAAGGACATTACCCGGCGATGGAGCAACGGCCAGGAGGCGATCCAATTCGGGCAAGGTGGGCTGTCGGATCGTCTGCCGC
Organism: uncultured Planctomycetales bacterium; assembly: GCA_964550865.1. GTDB lineage: Bacteria > Planctomycetota > Phycisphaerae > UBA1845 > JAFGLZ01 > JAFGLZ01. The sequence continues at coordinate 6,317 of CAZKCX010000087.1, read as the reverse complement.
TGCATGGTGTGGCCGAATACAACCTCTTCGTGAATGCGAGCGGCGATGCCGAGATCATCTCCAACAAGTCGTGTGCCAACGTGATTCGATACAACACCTTTCGCAACTGCAAAGCCATGTTGGTCCTTCGAGGCGGCTCGCACGCTCGCGTGCAGGGCAATTTCTTCTTTCACAACAGTGGCGGGATCCGCGTGCACGACGGATACCACGTGATCGTAAATAACTACATCGAAGGGTCGCGAAGGGCAGGGATCTACATGCCGGCGGCTGCGGGGGACGCCGAGCATACATACTACGGACCGGTCAACTACTGCGTGGTCGCACACAACACCATCGTGAACTGTGGGGAGGTCGGCCTGCACGTTGGGGAGGAGATGAAGTTCAGCAAGGCGAAGTGGTGGCTTCCTCCGTGCAACAATGAGTTCCTGAACAATATCGTCGTCGGCACGAAAGGCGTGTTGATTCGGGATGAGGGCTCCCGCGTGAGCACCTGGCGCGGAAACATCGTGCATGCTCGGGGCGAGGCGAAGGCAGGGCTCGAACGGGAGGGCATTCGCGTGGCGGATCCCCAATTGGCTCGGCAGCAGGGCATTTTGCGGTTCGGGAAGAAGAACTCGCCTGCAATCAATCCAACCTCGCCGAACTGGCGGGATGTGGCCGCGCCGGTCCCGGGCTCGGCGGTGGACATGGACGGCCAGCCGAGGGATGAGAAGCCCGACGTCGGTTCGGATGAATGGTCCGAGGCCCCTGTGCTTCGTCGACCGCTCAAACCCGGAGACGCCGGGCCGAATTGGATGGGCGGTGATCCGGGAAGGGTTCCTCGGATCGCCTCGCCGAAACCGATTCCGAGCCTGAGACGTTGACCGTGGCGTGGAAGAGAGGAACGTTCATGAAGCCTCGAGAGCACGCATCTTGGATGACCATCGTGTTCGTCGTGTTGGGCATGGGCGGAAGCTCATCGGCTTTGGGAGAAACCGGCCATCCGGGAAACGTCCACCTCGTTGGTGACGAGGTGATCGTCCGCAAGACGGAGAGCCTATCCTCGGTGGCCAAGCGTTGGCGGGCTCTGGACGACGCGCTCAACGTCGTAGCCGTAGGCGAATGCAGACCAAGTGAGCGGCGGGTTCGAATCGGCGAGCTGGGCATCGGCTGGTATCGCGTGGAATTCCAGAACGAGGGCGGCAAGCTGCTTGATTGGACCTCGGCGGCCGTGCTCGCGCCCCGCGCGAAGGCTGCACCGAAGGACTCGCCGGTGTGTCTGGATGTGGCGCTGTCGTGGGTTCGCACGGAGCGTCCCACGGACCTTCAGGTGCTGGCGCGTCTCGCGCGATTGGCCGGGGGGAGCTGGGTCCGCGATCGGCTTCGCTGGCGAGAGATCCAGCCGACGAGCGGTCCGTTCGTTGCGGAAACCAAGTACGACGCGCTTGCCAAGCTCCAGGTCGAGCAAGGCCTGAAGATGCTCCAGACCTTCCACGGCACGCCGAAGTGGGCCGTGAGCCCGCGCGAAACCACCGCCCACTTCCCCGGCGACTTACGAGTCGCCTATGAGTTCTGCAAGCGCCTCGCGGAGCGCTTCAAGGGCTCGGTCCAGGCATGGGAACCGTGGAACGAGGCGAACGCCCACAACTTCGGCGGGCACACCATCGACGAGATGTGTTCCTACCAGAAGGCGGCGTATCTGGGCTTCAAGGCCGGCGACCCCGCCGTGACGGTCTGCTGGAATCCGATCGGTGGGATCAACACGCCCGCCTTGGCCAAGGGCATCTTGGAGAATGAGACGTGGCCGTACTACGAGCGCTACTGCATCCACTCCTACGATTGGCCCCATGACTATGCGAAGCTCTGGGAGCCTGCTCGTCGCGCGGCCTGCGGTCGACCGATCTGGGTGACGGAATGCGATCGCGGTATGAGGGCCAACAAGGACTCACCGCGTGGCGACTTCACGCACGGGATGGGGCGCCGCAAGGCGCAGTTTATGGCGCACGCATACGCGAGCAGCCTCCACGCCGGGGCGGAGCGTCACTTCCACTTCATCCTGCGGCAGTACATGGAGGGCGAGCACAAAGTCCAGTTCGGGCTGGTTCGAAGCGACCTGACCCCGCGGATCAGCTACGTCGCGCTCGCCGCGCTCGGGCGGATGCTCGCTGGGGGGCGATGCCTCGGACGTTGGGCAGTCGAGGGCTGTCCCAACGCGTATGTCATCGCCTTTCGCGCCCGACCGGACGGCAAGCCGCGCGATGTCCTCGTCGCCTGGGCGGAGGAGCGCGTCGATTGGCCGGGACGCGGCAAGGCGAGTGTGCCGTGGTCCTTTCCGAAAGGGCTGAACGTCCTCGAGGTCTTCGACTACCTCGGTCGGTCGTTGGGCCAACGCATTCCCGACCGACTGACCTCCGCGTCCGTCTTCGTCGTGTTGCCGCAGGGGGAGACGGAATCGCTTGAGTTGACGCTTCCGGAACGATCGGCGTTTCGAAAGGGATCGCGGTATCCGATCGTACTGCAACTGCAAATGCCGCCGGGCACGACGATCATGCGAAAGGAGGCCTGGACCCCCGAACACGAGCGAACGGCCACGCCGGGAAAGCCGACCCCGATGACCGTCGTCGCCTACAACTTCACCTCAGGGGACGTCGAAGGGGATATCCGAGTGGCCCGGTTGCCCCGCGGCTGGCGGCTTACTCCACGACGGGCGCACGTTGCCCTTGGACCGATGGGACGTCAGGAAGTTCCCCTGCAACTCATGACCCGGGAGGCCGATGGGAACGCGGAGGCGGACAGGTGGGTCAAGATTTGCGGAGATTTCGGCAAAGGCCTCGAGCCTGCGCTGGCCTTCCGCGTCCTACCGCGGAGGGAAGAGTAGAAGGCCGTCGCGCTTAGAACCCCACCGCGTCCAGCGTCTCGCGCAGCACCTTGGCCGACTTGCCGAGCGACTGCCGTTCCAGTTCGCTGATGGGCAGTTCGATGACGCGATCGGCGCCGGCGCGATCCAGCACGACCGGCAGACTGAGGCAGACGTCATGGATCCCGTGTTGGCCCTGGAGGAGCGTGCTGGCCGTCACGATCGAGTGTTGATCTCGAAGAATGGCCTCGATCATCCGGGTCGCACCGAAGGCGATCGCCCAGTATGTGGAACCCTTCAGGCGGATGATCTCGTAGGCGGCGTTGCGGACGCGGTCAAACGCCTCGTCGAGCGTCTGCTGTGAGCACTCGATGCCGCTCTCCCGGCAGAAGCGCGGGAACTCCATCCCGGCGACCTTCGTCTGGCTCCAGACGGCCACCTCGCTATCGCCGTGCTCGCCGACGACGTAGCCGTGAACGTTGCGCGGGTCGACGTTACAGATCGCGCTAAGCTCATAGCGGAAGCGGGCGGTATCCAGGACCGTCCCCGATCCGACCACACGCTTCCAGGGCAGTTCGGAGATCTTCACAGTAACGTAGGTCAACACGTCCACAGGGTTGCTCACGATGAGGATGATCGCGTCCTGGGCGACCTCGACGACCTTCGGGACGATGTCCTTGAAGATCTCGACGTTGCGGCCGACCAGATCCAGGCGCGTCTCCCCGGGGTCCTGGGCCAGCCCGGCGGTGATCACGATGACGTCGGAATCACGGCAGGCGTCGTAGTCGCCGGAGACGACCTCCGTCGGTGCGCCGAAGGGCATCGCGTGCTGCAGGTCCATGGCTTCGCCCGCGGCGCGCTCTTTGTTCACGTCGAGCAGGACGATATCGCTCACAGCTTGGTTGACGAGCAAGGTGTAGGCCAGCGACGAGCCGACCATTCCCGCGCCGATGATGCTCACCTTGGGCGGCGTATTGCCGCCGGCGGGTACCGCTTCCGTAGGACTCATGACAGCGCTCCGTTTCTTGCGCGACGTCGGGTTTTCCCCCGCGTGCCGATGGCATGGTAGCCTCTGAGCGGCTAAGAGCAATCGGCATGGCCCAAGAAGCGCACAAACGATTTGCGCGTGGGGGCGACGGTGGACAACCACCGGTCGCAAGCTACACTGCGCGGACGAAGATGCTGGACGCTTCCAATGCATCGCGCCGCGATCCGCGGACTGGTCGTCGGCTTCTTGTCTATCGCTTGCTTCTGGGAGGCCCGCCTTGACAACTCGATCTGATGCCGTAGTCCGCGCCTCCCGAGCTCTAGCACCGCCGGCCTGGGCGCTGCGCCAGCGGATGCTCATCGACCAAATGAACCAGGCCGCTCCCCGCTTCCAAGAACGGTACACCCGTGCCGACGGGACGTTCGTCTGGCGACAGACATGGCCCGGCATGGATGGATCCGACGACGGGTACGAAAGCTATCACAACTGGCCCTTGTTCTACGCGCTTGGCGGAAGCGAAGACATCCATCGGCGCAGCCGATTCCTTTGGGACGCCGTTACGCGGCAGTTCACGCAGTACGGCCAAGTCTGGCGCGAGTTCGACGCCTACTACGATTGGATGCATCATGGGGAGAGCTCGATCTACCTCTACTTCTTCGGACTGGCCGACCCGGCCGTGGCGGTCGATCGTGCCCGCGCGCTTCGCTTCGCGGCCATGTACATGGGCCAGGACGCGCAGGCCACCAATTGGGACGCGGAGAGCAAGCTGATTCGCTCACCCATTACGGGCAGCAAGGGACCGCGCTTCGAGAACTCCTGGGGCGATTGGGAAACACACCGCGCCGTACTGGCGGAGTACCCCGCGCCCTTCGAAGACATCCCGGGCGTGGAAGGCCCCATCGCGGACTGGAACGACGACGCGGTCTACGCCGAGGTCTTGCGCCTCCTCAACGAGCGGATGATGACGGGCGACGTGCCACTGAACCTGAGCGCCACCAGCCTGATCACTCACGCATTCGCCTACACGGGCGAGGAGAAGTATCGGCGCTGGGTGCTCGACTACGTCGAGGCCTGGGCGGATCGGATCCGCGACAACGACGGCCTGTGTCCGGACAACGTCGGCCCGAACGGCGTGATCGGCGAACGGATGGACGGCAAGTGGTGGGGGGGCTACTACGGCTGGCGATGGCCGCACGGCTTCATGACCATCATCGAGCCGCTCAGCATCGCCGCTATGAACGCCGTGTTGCTGACGGGCGATCTCGGTTACCTGGAGATCCCGCGCGGACAGCTCCGACGGATCGCCGAGCTCGGTCGCGAGGAGGACGGCACGCTGCTGATTCCGTATCGGCACACGGACGAGGGGTGGACCGACTACAAGCCGATTCGACCCCAGTGGCCGTTGCAGCTCTGGGCGATGTCGCAATCGCCGGAGGACGAGGCCTTGCTCGCGCACTTCCCGGAGCGTCACACGACGTGGAAACAGGTGCAGCCGGGACGGGGCAAGGGCGACGACATCCACATCGAGCCGTGGTATTGCTATCTCCAAGGCGAGAATCCGGACTATCCGCAGCAGATCCTCGACGCGCAGTGGCGTGAGGTCTTGCGACGGATGGACCGCATGCGGACCGATGACGGTGATCCGGAACAGTGGGACGTCCATCACTGGCAGGACATCAACCCCATTCACACCGAAGCGCTCGTGCACCTGACCTGCGGCGGGCCGCAGATCATCTATCACGGCGGGCTGCTGCACGTTCGCTTGCGAACCTTCGACGCCGACGCGCGGAGGCCGGGCCTCCCGCCGGACGTCGGCGCGCTGGTGCACGCGGTCGACGCCGACAGCGTGACGGTGACGCTGACGAATACGAGCCCGCTGAATGAGCGGCGATTGGTTCTGCAGGCGGGGGCGTTTGGCGAACACGAGTTCACCGAGGCCACGGATCGGTTCGCCGAGGTGCCTCGGACGCAACGCGTCGATTCAAGGCATCTGGAGGTCATCTTGCCGGCGGGGTGCGCCGTCGACCTGCGGCTCGGCATGCGGCGCTTCGCACATCGGCCCGGCTATGACCAGCCGATTTGAGTACCGGTTGGCGTCTTGGCACGCCGCCCGGTGAATGAGGATGCATCGAGGACGCACACCATGACAGATCAGACGTCGCATCAGGAATTGCAGATGGATTTTCCCGTGCAGGGACCGTTGCAGCCCGAGCCCTATTTCGCCAGGCGATCGCCCGCGCCGGGCGGTCGCCCCTGCAAGCGGCTCGGATTCGGGATGGCCTACCTTGGTCAGAAGTACGGCACGCCGCAACAGGACGAGGGGATCGAGGTCCTCTTCGATGCGTGGAGAGCGGGATTCGAGCTGGTGGACGCGGCGCCGGGATACGGACCGGCCGAGGCGCTGTTGGGGGAAGCCCTTCGCCGTTGGGACGGCCGGCGACCGATCATCGCGACCAAGACGGCGCACACGACCGTCGACCTGCACGAGATCCG
>CAZKCX010000086.1:0-14330 GCA_964550865.1 uncultured Planctomycetales bacterium | reverse complement strand
TTGTCGGCATACCAGTAGGGAAGCATGCGGGTTCGAAAATCAAACGCATAGACGATGCCGATGCGAAGCTCGTGCGCCTCCGGCCGGCGGCGAAGCTGTTCCATCGCTCGCAGCAAGCTGCCGTCCGGCAGGTATACGTCTTCCGGGCTTCGACGGGGTAGTTCCATGGTTGTCTCCTGATGCGAGTGCCTCAGGTCTTGTGCGGAGGAGGGACCTCGACGTTCCACGCGGCCTGCCAGGAGGGAGCCACCATGCCGTCAAGGCCGTAACGGGGTATCTCGGAGCGAGGTCAGTCCTGACTCCCGATGATGGGCTCATCCAGGTTGGTGGAGGGATCGGTGTGCTCGAAGAGCTCTTGCGAGTCGTCGGGGACGCCGTTGAGGCGACGTTCTCGCCTTTCTGCGCTCCGTGCGGCCTTTTCCCGCTTGCGCTCACGCTTCTTCTGCTCACGTTCGCGCTTCTGGCTCGTCTGTCTCTTCTTCGCTGCCATGGGATCTCCCTATCTCCTGACTGCCGTCTTCTGTCTCGGACGAGTGGATACGGGCAAGGGCGCGCCTCCGTTCAAGACCTCGTTCCGCAGTCGGCCGAGCCTTATTGACCTATCCAGTTCGGGGGGAGTCGCCGACGCAAACGGCGCAAGCGGGTCCTCGCAAAGAGGAGCGATCAGAAAGGATCAGTTTACGAATTGAACTGTACACAGTATCGTCTCTTCCGTCAAGAACGGGGTATCGGCCGTGAGCTCTGCGGTTGGTGATCCCCAGGAAGAAATAGTCCGCCGGCCCCGAGCGCATCGCACGGGGGTCACGGTTTTCCGTCAGGAAGGGACATGCCTCACCATCCCTCTGGAGGTCTCGTCATGCATCGCTACGGAAGCACCATCACGACCGTCTGTCTGCTGGTTTTGTCTTTGACGATGGGGACGGTTGCCGCAACGGCGGCCGAGTGGAAGGGGACGAAGTACGTTCGCTATCGGATGGGCCAACGGATTTCATACGGCATCGTCGAGGGCGACCGCGTCCGCAAGATCGAGGGCGACCTCTTCGGCACGTGGACGAAGACCGAGTCGACCTACGCCCTCGGCGACGTGAAGATCCTCGTACCGACCGAACCGACCAAGGTCCTCGCGCTCGCCGGCAACTACAAGAGCCATCTCGGCGGCGGCAGCGCCCACAAGCACCCGGAGGTCTTCTACAAAGTCCCCTCCTGTCTCATTGCCCATGGGGAGAAGATCGTCATCCCCAAGGGTGCAAAAAACGTGCACTATGAGGCCGAGCTCGTCATCGTGATCGGCAAGCGGGCGAAGGACGTGCCCGTGAGCAAAGCGCTCGACCACGTCCTCGGCGTGACGTGCGGCAACGACGTCAGTGAGCGGAACTGGCAGAAGGGCGACATCCAATGGTGGCGGGCGAAGGCGTCGGACACGTTCGGTCCGTGCGGGCCCTTCATCCTCAGCGGCGTCGACTACGGCAACCTGCTGATGGAGCTACGCCTCAATGGTGAAGTCAAGCAGCGCCAGAACACCAAGGATATGGTCCACGGCGTGGCCGAGGTCGTCAGCTGGATCAGCAAGCACGTGACGCTCGAGCCGGGCGACCTGATCTTCACGGGCACGATGGGCAAGACCTCGAAAATCAAACCCGGCGACGTGGTCGAAGTCACGATCCAGGGCGTGGGCACGCTGCGCAATCCTGTGGTGGGTGAGCAGTAGCACCACGCCGCGGTGAAGGGGTATGGTTTCCGAATGTACTGGACCCGCGGGCGGTCTTGGGCACGTTGCGGCGCGAATGAGGGTTCGTTCCTGCAACTGTGGTATTCAGAGCCGGCCTGTCCCCAGGCCGGTCGATTCCCATCGGTGAACGGGATGGGCCGGGGCCCAGGATTCGGTTTCGCCACGGCTACGCCGGGGGAGCCGGCCCGGCTCGTAATACATGTCACGATGGATTCATCAGGCGTGCATCCTCTCGGCATCGCCCGCGACAACCTGAATCATGCTACAGCGAAGTAGACAACCTCGTGTACCTGGAGGTTGTCATCCGAAAGGGAGGGTTTCACGCCTTCCCGTCGGGGGACAAGGAATCGGGGTGACAGGGGGTTACAGCGTGCCCTTCGTACTGGGGATGCCCTTGCGGCGCGGGTCGGGTGCGACGGCCATCGCCATCGCCTTGCCGAGCGCCTTGAAGATCGCCTCGGCGATGTGGTGGCTGTTTGTCCCGTAGGGCACGTTGACGTGCAGGTTCATCTTGATGTTGTTGGCGAGCGCGCGGAGGAACTCTTCGATGAGCTCGACGTCGAACTCGCCGATCTTGTCGCTGGGGTAGCTCACGCGATACACCAAGGCCGGTCGGCCGGAGAGATCCATCGCGACCTCGGCGAGCGTCTCCTCCATCGGCACGGCGAAGTGCCCATACCGGAAGATCCCCGCCTTGTCGCCGAGCGCTTCCTCGATGGCCTGGCCGAGGCAGATGGCCACGTCCTCGACGGTGTGGTGCGCGTCGACGTGCAGGTCGCCCTTGGCGTGAATCGTCAGGTCGAGTAGGCCGTGTCGGCCCAGGTGGTCGAGCATGTGGTCAAAGAAGCCGACGCCCGTCCGGACGTCGACGTTGCCCGCGCCGTCGAGATCAACAGAGAGGACGATCTCGGTTTCCTTCGTCTTGCGCTGCACCTTGGCCTGACGGTTCGACATGGCACGCGATTCCAAAGCACCCGTGGCTCGATGTCGTGCATCTCATGATGCGGGGTGATCCTTCCGCACGGGGCTGTTTGATCTATCGGACTGGGCTCTTCTGCGTCTTGAGCGATTCGCGCTGGCCTGTTCGGCGACGGCGATGGGAGAATCGCCTTCGCTCGGCGCCGGCGTCTGGGCTACAATCCACTTCTTCGCCACCGCGGGGGCCTGCGACCCATGATAGTGGGAGGTGCCGGGCATGGACAACCGATTCCGTCTTCTCGGCGCAGCGCTTCGTCTCGGCCCGGAGGCCGATATGCGCCTGCATGCTGCGTCGATGCCTGGTCGTCAGTGCGGGGAGGTCTCGGGGATCGCCTCGGGCGTGTGGCGGGTTCGCCTCGTTGAGCCCGAGCGTTTCGTGCCGACGGCGTTTCGTCCGCGGCGGACGAGGGTGGATCGGATCGACGCGCTGCCGGAGTCGGGTTCCGGTTGAGGGAGCCGGTTCGGGGACGCACTGTGAAGGTCGGGCTGCTCCAGGAGGACTTCCCGCACCTCAAGCGGGTGCGCGTCTACGGGCGGTAAGGCACTGGGGCCGGCGGGGGAGGATGAGGGACCACGACATGGCACGAGGGGTACCGGGCATCTTCGTTGCGGGCACGGACGCAGGCGTCGGCAAGACGGCGATTGCCTCGGGGCTCGCCAAGCTCTGGCGGAAGAAGGGGCGTCGCGTGGGGGTCTTCAAGCCGATTGCCGTCGGCTGCTCGCGCCGTGCGCGGCTGGGTCTGATGAGTGACGACGCCGAATGCCTGGCCTACAACGCCGAATCCGAGCTGCCGTTGGACGTGATCAATCCGATTCGGTACGCACCGCAGCTCGTCCCGATGGCCGCGGCCGAGCAAACCAAGATCGCCATCGACTTCGACGCGATGTGGCGGGCGTACGAGCAGGTCTGTCACGATGCGGACGTGGTGATCGTCGAGGAGCCGGGCGGTCTGCTCATGCCCTTGGAGCGAAAGCGCCGCGTGGCCGACCTGGCGGCGGAGTTCGGCTTCGATATCCTGCTCGTCGCGCGGTCGGGCTTGGGGGCCGTCAATCAGGTCTTACTGCACGTCGAGGTCGCGCGGGCCCGGGGGCTGCGCATCGCGGGGATCATCCTGAACGCCTACCACGATCGCTCCCCGGAGTTGTGCGAGGAGACCGCGGCCGCCACGATCTCGCGGTGTGCCCGCGGTCTCATGCCCCTGGCGGTCCCCCAAGACGATCAGACGAACGTGAAGACGGGGCAGATCGGCCCGAAGGTCGTGGGGGGGCTGGCCCACCTCGGCATCGACCCGCGCCCGCCGAAGAAGCCTACTCGTTGATGACCTCGATCTTGGCGTACTCGAGCACGAACGTCTTCTCGACGCCCGTGCTGAAGCGTATGCCCGCACGGGTTCGGGGTCCGAGGGGGTCCACCCAGATCAACCGGCCGAAGCCGTACATCGGATGGCGAACGAGCTGTCCCTTGCGGAGTCGCCCGTATTCGCCGGAGGGCAGCGTCGTCCACTCGTCGAAGTCGTGGTTCTCCTCGTCTTCCTGCCGAGACTCGAAGCGGATCTCGTCTTGCGGAAGCTCCGTCAGGAAGCGCGACTTGGGCATCCGCTCCGTGACGCCACGCAGTGTGCGATAGCGCGCGCGGGTCAGGATCAGCTCCTGCTGGGCTCGCGTCATGCCGACGAAGCAGAGCCGGCGTTCCTCCTCCATGGCCGTGGCGTCGGCCCGCGCGTCGATCGCGCGGGCGTGCGGCAGGAGGCCTTCCTCGAGCCCGATGATAAGCACGACGGGGAACTCGAGCCCCTTGGCCGCGTGCAACGTCATTAGCGTGACCGCCCCGACGGACTCGTCGACCGAATCGACGTCGCTGACGAGGCTGATCTCCTGCAGCCACTCGGCCAGAGACCCCTCGGGGTTGTCCTGGTCGTACTGCTCGGCGGCGGTGACGAGCTCGTTGATGTTGGCGAGCTGCTCGACGGTCGCGTCGGACTTCTCGAGCGCCGCCCGCATGCCGGAGTCGAGCAAGACGTCCTCGACAAGGGGCCGAACGGGCGACTGCGGGCCTTCCTGCCAGTGGCGGATCGTATCGGCGAACTTCTTGATCTTGGCCGCGCCGCGGCCGAGGTCCTCGATCTGATCGGCGCGGCAGGCCGCCTCGAAGACGCTCCGGGCGTTCCGTCTGGCGTGCTGGACAAGTCGGGTTTGGCTGGTCTTGCCGATGCCGCGCGGCGGGTCGTTGATGATGCGGAGGAGGGAGATCTCATCGGCAGGGTTGGCGACGACCCGCAGGTACGCCAGCGCGTCCTTGATCTCCTTGCGGTTGTAGAACGCGAGCCCCCGAGCGATCTGATACGGGATCTTCGCGCGGCGCAGGGCTTCCTCCAGCACGCGCGTCATGGCATTGACACGGTAGAAGACGGCGAAGTCGCCGAACGCTCTGCTTTCGCGCATCCGCGTGATGGTCTCGGCGACGAAGTCGGCCTCGTCCTCGGCACTCCTGCATTCCACGGCGAGGATCTCCGCGCCCTGGTCGTTCTCGGTCCAGAGGTCCTTGGCCTTGCGCTGCGTGTTCTGGGCGATCAGCCGACTTGCGGCCGAGAGGATGGCCTTGGTCGAGCGGTAGTTCTGCTCGAGGCGGACGACCCTGGCGTCCGGGTAGTCGTGCTCGAAGTCCATGATGTTGCTGATGTCGGCGCCGCGCCACGCGTAGATGCTCTGGTCGGGGTCGCCGGTGGCGCAGATGTTCTTTCGGCGCATGGTCAGCGCGCGGGCGATCATGTACTGCGCGCGGTTGGTGTCCTGGTACTCGTCGATGAGCACGTAGCGGAAGCGATCCTCCAGGAGATCGCGTAGGGTCGCGTTGTCACGAAGGAGCGTCGCCATCCGCATGAGGAGGTCGTCGAAGTCGAGCGCGTTCTGCTCTTGCAGGATCGCCTCATAGGCCTTGTAGACGCGTCCGATCGTCCGGACCGACCAGTCCGAGCTTTCTGCGGCGAAGGCGGCCGCGTCCTGCAGCTCGTTCTTCGCGCGGCTGATGACGGACTCCATGGCGGCAGGGGTGAACTGATCCGTTGAGAGCTCCGCCTGCTTGATCGCCTCCTTGATGGCGCGTTTGCGGTCCGCCTGGTCGAAGATCGAGTAGTTGGCGTCGAGTCCCGCCTCGGTCGCATGCTGGCGGAGGAGCCTCGCGCACAGCGAGTGAAAGGTACAGACCGTCACGCCGCGGCCGACGCCCGTGGCGATCACGCGCTCGCGCATTTCGTTCGCGGCCTTGTTGGTGAAGGTGATCGCCAGGATGTTCCACGGCTTGACGCCGGTGGCGGCGAGATACGCGACGCGCCGTGTGATCGTGCGTGTCTTGCCGCTGCCGGCCCCGGCGAGGACCAAGAGGGGGCCGTCCTTGTGCCGAACGGCCTCGGCTTGCGGTTTCGTGAGATCGGCGAGCAGATCGTCGGGTTTCACAGGTCCTCCGTGACGGGTGGGAGTCTGCGGCGGCTTCGTTCGAGGCGCCGGGGACGTTCCGTTCGTCCGGCGCGGTGTCGGGTTACTTCACGATGACGCACACGTGGGTCTTGATTCGGGGGATGGTGAACTGCACGCGTCCGCGTCGGTAGGCGAACTTCAGACGTCGGCCCTGAGGCTCAAGGGTCACGGTCTTGGGACGCTTGGGCCGCTCCAAGGACACACGGACCTTCTCGACGGCGACGGAGGCCTCGCTGAGGGACCACAGCCTGTCGTTTTGATGCTCCACGCGGGTGTTGACGAGATGAATCTTGTCGTCGCGATCGTTCTTCCAGTGCACCACCTCCACACACGGCGGGGCGTCGACGACGAGTCTTCGCTCGAACAACGTCAACGCCAGGATATTCGCGAGGACCTTGCGGAGCTCGGGGTAATCGTGTTGCGCGTAGGATGAGAAGATCGGCCCCGCGATGGCCACCGCTCTGCCCTTGCCCATGACATTCTGTGTAATGGAGGCGTATCCGCTCGGCCGGTTGGGTGGGGGCTCTTGCCAGTTGTGCGCGACATAGCCCTTGACGGGGTACGGCTCGACGTGGGCGGCGAGGGGCTGCGATCGCAGGACATCGAAGCGACCGAAATGGCCATGCACGACGAGCGGCATATTGTGCACGCCGCGACGCAGCGCCTTGACCATCTCCCCGACATAGCCCCACGGGGATTCCGTTTCCCCCTCGAACTCCAAACCGAACAGCATGTCCAACTCACGCGGGAACGGATACGACGCCACGATGGTCCCGCCGTTGACGACGTAGTCGAAGAGCGCGGAGATCGTCTCGGGTGCCAAGACCTCCTGCTCCGGGAGGATCACGCAGGCGTAGGCGGCAAGGGTATCTCGAAGCGTCCGCTCGTTGACGATGTTGAAGTGCTCGTTGCTCTGCACGAGCATCTTGTGGGCGCCGCGGATCTTGGCCAGGGCGTGCTCGTTGCTGAAGAGCCGCGAACCGGTGCCGTAGAACGTGCTCGCGCTGTGCAGGACCGCGAGGTTGGGCGCGGGTCGGACGTCCTCCATCAGCGGCTCGCGCCGCTCGACGAAGTCATACAGCCCGGCCACGCGCTTGTAGATCGCCGGCTCGATCGTGCCGTCGGGATAGAACTTATCGCCCAGGATGCAGGTGCCGCCGTTGGCGAGGACCGTGGCGAACTCCTGTCGCAGCACCTGAACGGGCTTCATCGTCCAGTCGCCCCATTGCTCGATGAAGCGTTGCATCATGACCTCATAGGGGAGATCGAGCGTGGCGAGGTAGCGTCCTTCCAGGCTGTAGTTGAGGATGTTCGGCTCCGGATCCATCGTCAGATAGCCGACGTACTCGCGCGGGGGTTCGGGCATGCGGGTGGAGTACGCCCAGTTGAAGCCGACGCGGACGTCGGGCTGGTAGTCGTGGATGGCGGCCGCCATTCGTTGCTCATAGGCATAGCCCACCTCGCGGAACCACCTGGCGTATTGGTCCCATCCTCGCTCGTCGTGGCTGACGGGGAGCTCAGCGTCGTGGGCCTTGCGGTAGGCGGCCTTGCAGTGCTCGCAGTAGCAGGGGGCGAGGTTGGCGTTGGCGGCGAAGTCAAAGAAGAACTCGTCGAACTCGTAGCGCTCGGCGATCTCGCGGACCTGCGGCTCGCACAGCTCGGCGACGTAGGGGCTGTTGAAGCAGACGTGCGACTGGATGTGCCCGTCCGCGTCGCGGCGCATCCAGTCAGGGTGCTCGCGCTTCACGCGCTCGTCGATGGCGGCGGAGTAGTAGACGCGGACGAGCATGCCCGCGCGCTGACAGGCCTCCGTCATGCCGCCGAGCAGGTCGTGTGACAGGTTCGGGTGCGCGTTGCCGAGTTCCGTCGGGTACGTGGCGTTGCCGTAGTGTCCCTTCGCGAAGATCGCGATCCCGTTGACGTTGGACTCCTGGAGCGTCGACACGATGGCGTCGAAGTCGGCGGCCTCGCCGACGCCTTCCACAAAATCTGGCATGTGGAAGTCAAAGTGGATCATTCGGCCCGTTCCGCGGAAGTCGCCCATGCTCCTTCTCCTGAGGGCACCATGCCCCTTTGCACGGTGAGGGACCCGCTATTATCGCAACCTTTCTCCGTAGGGCAAGCGTAACCCCCCAGCCAGCAGCATACCCCGGCCGCAGCCGGGCAGGGTGCCCGCGCCATTGATGACTTGCCCCCCCGGCCGTAGACTCGGGGGATGGATCGGTACGCAAGGTATCGCCCGCAGCGCCCGGCCCGCTTGGGGTTCGAGCGACTGCGGTCCGCAAAAGGCTCGGGAGTGCCATGAGAACGTTCTGCGTCGGCCTGATCGTCGGATGCACAGTAATGACAAGTACTTCGGAACAAGCTGGGGCGGCGGACTCCGTCTTTCAAGCCGAGCGGGTCATTGATGTGGGCCCGATCTGGTCGGGGATTCCCGTCGGGATCACGCTGCTCAACCACGGCGACCGGCAGTTCGCCGCATTCTACGACGCCGACCGGAAGCTGACCGTCGCGACGCGGGAGCTGGACTCGGACGCGTGGGACAGGGTCCGCTTGGACCAGGAGGTCGGATGGGACGCCCACAACTACGTCACGATGACGATCGACGACGACGAGCACCTACACGTCAGCGGGAATATGCACTGCGTCCCCTTGATCTACTATCGCACGACCAGGCCGTTGGACATCCACAGCCTCGAGCGCGTGCCCCACATGGTCGGTAAGGACGAGGAGCGGTGCACCTACCCGCGCTTTCTGCGGGGGCCGGCCGATGAGTTGATCTTCAACTACCGCAGCGGCAGCAGCGGAAACGGCAAGCAGATCTACAACGTGTACGACCACGCGAGCCGGACGTGGAAGCGCCTGCTCGACGAGCCCCTCACCGACGGCGAGGGCGAGATGAACGCCTACTGCCACGGGCCTGTCCTGGGCCCGGACGGTCTGTATCACCTCTGTTGGGTGTGGCGGGATCGTGGCGGGTGCGAGACGAATCACGATCTCTGCTATGCGCGGAGCAAGGACCTGCGGCACTGGGAGACCAGCGACGGCAAGCCGCTGTCGTTGCCGATCACGCCGGCGACGAGCGAGATCGTCGACCCCGTGCCGGCCGGTGGCGGGATGATCAACGGGAACCACCGGATCGGGTTCGACCGCAAGAATCGGGTCATCATCAGCTACCACAAGTTCGACGAGCGGGGCAAGACGCAAGCGTATCATGCCCGGCGCGAGGCCGACGGGTGGAAGATCTACCGCAGCACGGACTGGGACTATCGTTGGGACTTCCGCGGCGGCGGGTGCGTGGAGTTCGAGGTATGGCTGAGCAACGTCCGCGTCGACAGCGGCGGGGGGTTGCGGCAGAGTTGGCGACACAAGAAATACGGCTCGGGCATCTGGCGGCTGGACGAGGAGACGTTCCGGATTCTCGGCGAGATCCAGGACAAGCCGCTGCTGCCGCCGGAGCTCAGCAAGCCCGCGTCCGATTATCCCGGCATGCGGGTCCGATGGACGACCGGACGGGGCATGATCAACGACGGCGCGCGGTACATCCTACGGTCGGAGACGCTCGGGACGAACCGGGATAAGCCGCGCGAGAAGATCCCGCCCCCGACGCAGCTCAAGCTCTACAAGTTCGTCCGCGTGAAGACGGCCAGCAAGAACGCGCCCAAGGCGCACAAGGCCGAGAAACCGGCGAGGCGACCCGTCGACGCCGAGGGCAGGCCGCTCGTGAAGAAGCTGGGCACGATCGATTGCGACATGGTCGAGACGACGCCGATCGTGTTCAAGGGCAGGCTGTATCGCTTCGAGTATGTCCGCGACAAGTACTACAAGCCGAACAAGACGGGCAAGAGCTACTTTCGGTTCATCGACATGGAGACGGGTGAGGCCACGCCGGCGTTCGCGCAGGGGTACCATCTCGGCAGCGCGCACGTGCAGGGCGATACGGTGTATGTCTTCGGGCCGGACAAGTGGGGCGGCTCGACGCTGCAGATGTGGTGGAGCCAGGACCTCAAGACCTGGGAGACCAAGCAGGCGCTGCACAAGCCCGGCTACACGATGTACAACACTTCGGTCTGCACCAGCCCGCACGGCTACATCATGGCCATCGAGCTGGGCGCGCCGCCGGAGGTCGTCGGCTCGCGGTTCACGATGCGGTTCGCCCGGTCGAAGGACCTGATGCATTGGGAGTGGATGCCGCCGAAGTACGTCTACAGCAAGGAGCGCTATACGGCGTGCCCGGCGCTGCGATGGCTCGATGGCCACTTCTACATGATCTACCTGGAGGCCCGGCCGGGGCCGACGTACGAGCCGTGGATCGTCCGGACGAAAGGCCTGCTGCACTGGGAGCTGAGCACGCTGAACCCGGTGATGCGTCACGGGCCGGAGGACAAGCGGATCGCCAACCCGGCACTGACGCCGGAGCAGCGGGAGCACATCGCCGGCGCGAAGAACATCAACAACTCCGACGTGGACCTGTGCGAGTACAAGGGCAAGACCGTCTTGCTGTATTCGTGGGGCAACCAGCACGGCACGGAATTCCTCGCGCGGGCCGTCTATGAGGGTGCGGTGCGGGATTTCCTGCTGGGATTCTTCCCGTAGGATGACCTTAGGTCCTTCGTGTTGAAGTCCTGGTCTTGTCCGTTTGGACATCGGACGCCGCCCCTGGCGCTGGGTCGGCCCGTTGGGCCGTGAAGAGGCAAGGGCGTCCAGGGGGACGCAGCGAGACGCGCGACAAGGAACGAGAATGACAGCAAGCGACACGATTCGCGTCGGCATCGTCGGCACGGGGCGTTGGGCCGAGGAGGTCCACGCCCCAGGCGTGGTCTCCCATCCCCAGGGCGAGCTGATCGCGGTCTGCAGCCGCACGCGCGAGAACGTCGAGGCGATGGCCAAGCGCTTCGACGTGCCGCACGCGCTGACCGACTATCAAGACCTGGTCGCGCTCGATGGGCTCGACGCCGTCATCGTCTGCACGCCGCACGCGACGCACCATCCGGTCTGCATGGCCGCGATCGACCGAGGGCTGCACGTCTTCTGCGAGAAGCCGCTCGGGGTGACACTCGCCGAGGCGCGCGAGACGGCGGCGGCCGCGGAGGCGGCCGGCATCAAGCACATGGTGGCCTTCACGTGTCGGTGGCTGCCGCACGCGTTGTACGTCAAGCGGATGCTCGACGAAGGCGCACTCGGGCCGATCTACCATGCGACGGTCCTGAAGATGGCGGGGTACGCGGGGGCATCGTCCGTCCGGAAGTGGCGGTTCCACAAGCCGCTCTCCGGCGGCGGCGTGATGGCCGATCTCGGCGTGCACGTGATTGACTTGGCGCGGTGGTATCTCGGCGAGATCCGCAGTGTGTGCGCCCACGCGCCCACGATGATCCACGAGCGACGGGATCCCAACAACGAGGAGATGCTGCCCTGCGAGGTGGAAGACGCGGCGGGCTTCCTGGCCGAGTTCGAGTCCGGCGCCCAGGGGGTGTTTCATATCAGTTGGATCGCGCATCGTGGGCACGACCAGACGATCACGTTGTGCGGAGAGAAGGGAACGATCGTTTACCAAACCAGCCCGGAGGCGTGGCGGCATTCGCTCCAGGTCAGCGGGGTTCCGGATGACACGCTCGCCGAGGTGGAGCCGCCGGCAGACTTGATGGGGACCATCGACGGATCGAATCCGAAGGCGGGATGGCGATCGTTCGTCGAGAGCTACCCGAGCATGGCGCGGCGGTTCATTGACACGATCGTCCATGACGAGCCGCCCTTGCCGAGCTTCGTCGAGGGGCTGAGGGCGCAAGAGGTCTTCGAGGCGGTCATGACCAGCCATCGCGAGCGGCGCTGGGTGGACGTGCCGTTGGCGGAGTGATCGGATCAAGGTGGAGGTCGGTTCCCCGCTCGGCAGGATTGCTGAAGGTCGGCACCCCTCGCGGCAAGCGTCTCGGGCGGGGCGCGATTCGAATCGCGAAGCTGTCTCCGGTACGGACGTTCGTGGTATACTGCGTGAACACCTCATAGAGTTCTCGACGTGCGGTAGAGTCGTTTGCGGTTGTGAGCATCTAACGCTGACGTTACAGGAGACCTGCCATGAAGCCCACAGTCCTCGTCGTCGTTGCGTTTGTGACTTCCGGCCTTGGGATGCTGCCGAGCTGCGAACCGCTTCCGCCCGAGCAGCCGTCGTGGGGACCGGGAGGAGCCGAGTACCCCCACGCCGGAGTGGTGACCTCATCGTTCGGGGAAGGCGGGCAGCAATACTGGTTGATTGAGCCCCGCGACCCAACGCCGACGTCGGCGCCGGTGGTGATCTTTCATCACGGCTGGATGATCCTTACACCCGAGTTCTATCGCGGGTGGATCGATCACTTGGTGCGCCGCGGCAACATCGTGTTGTTTCCGCGGTATCAGGGCGGTCCGTTGACGCCGCGCGAGGAGTTCCTGCCGAACACGGTTGCGGCGGTCGAGGCGGGTCTGGCTGTGCTGCAATCGGAGGGCCACGTGACACCGGACCTCAGCAAGGTGGCCTCCGTGGGGTATTCGACCGGAGGGTTGCTCGCGGTGAATCTGGCCGTTATCGCGGCCGAGGAGGGGCTGCCCCAGCCCAAGGCGATCCTGTGCGCGATGCCGGGTGGGCCGCAGTGGTTCAGCGGCGATTCGGAACGGGTCGAGGACTTGTCCGCGATTCCGACGGGGACGTTGCTCTTGTGCGTGGTGGGGGAAGACGACCACTTGGTGGGAGACCAAGGCGGGCGGACCATCTACAATGGGACCACACAGATTCCGGCGGAGGATAAGGACTACATCGTGATGCACTCCGATTTTCATGGCCGGCCGAACCTCTGGGCGAATCATCTGGTGCCGCTTTCCTTCGATGGTTCGAATGCATCCTTGACGGAGGCCGTGGCGGAGCAGTTTCCCGAGAGCGTCTTGGGGCGCGCTACGAACGCGCTGGACTACTACGGCTTGTGGAAGCTTTTGGACGGGCTTGCGGATGCGGCCTTCTACGGTTTGAATCGCGAGTTCGCCCTGGGTGACACGCCGGAACAGCGGTATATGGGGAAGTGGAGCGACGGAACGCCGGTGCGAGAACTCACCGTTATGGATCTTCCGTGAGGTCCGAACGGGCGCCGGCCGGACGGCTTGGCCCAGCGAATCGGACGACGCGGACGCGACATGAGCTATCGACGGATGATGATGGCCGTGCTGGTGCTGTCGATCTGGCTCTCCGGCTGCTGGGTGACCGTTCCGCCGACCCCGCCCTCCCAGCCGAAGTCCGGCCCGGGCGGTCGGGACTATAAGCACGCCAAGGTGACGGTCTCCCCGCATGGGGAGGGCGGGGCGCAGTATTGGCTCTTCGAGCCCGCCGACCCAAAACCGGCGGAGGCGCCGCTGATCGTCTTCCTGCACGGGTGGCTTGCGATGGAGCCGCCTGCGTATCGCGCCTGGATCGATCACCTGGTTCAACGCGGTAACGTCGTGGTATACCCGCGATATCAGGCGCGGCAGTCGACACCGTTTGATCAGTTCCAGCCCAACGCGATCGCGGCCGTTCGCAGCGCGCTCGCGGAGTTGAGGGCCTCGGAAGACCATGTCGCGGTGCGAGAGGATCTGACGGCCTTTGTGGGTCACTCGATGGGCGGCATGCTGACGATGAACCTGGCCGCGGTGGCGGCCGATGAGGGTCTGCCTCGGCCCAAGGCGCTCCTGTCCGTCGAGCCGTGGGAGCCGAAGGTCCACGGCATGCCGGAGTCACTCCTCGAGGACCACAGTCGGATCCCGGCCGGCACGCTTCTGATCTGCCTGGCCGGCGAGGAAGACAGCGTGGTCGGTGATTCGGCGGCAAAGCGGTATTTTTACGACACCGTTCAGATCCCGCTTTCGGACAAGGATTACGTCTTGCTGCGGTCCGATGATCGCGGTCAACCTGCTCTTCAGGCCGACCATTTCGCGCCCGCGGCGCCGCCGGCCGATTTCTACGCCGGGCCTTTGGGCGGGTTCTACCTGCCGACGAGCGGTTTCCATCCGCTGGTCACCAACGCGCTGGACTACTACGGCATCTGGAAGGTCTTCGACATCCTGACGGACACGGCCTTTGGGGGCGCCGAGCGGGCCTCCGCGCTGAACGGGAGCGAACCCGGGGGGAGTGGCTCCACCGGAGCCGGGAGGG
>CAZKCX010000085.1:0-14441 GCA_964550865.1 uncultured Planctomycetales bacterium | reverse complement strand
ACGTCAACGACGAGATGCGCAAGCCCGGCTGGAAGATCATCGTCAACGCGCCGGGCATGGGCATCCAGATGCGGGGCGGCCGCCTGCTCGTGCCCGGCTATGTCAACGACGGCAAGGAGGTGCACTCGTATCTGACCTACAGCGACGACCATGGGAAGACGTGGGGCGTCGGCGCGCCCGCCGCCCCCAAGACCAATGAATGCCAGGTCGTCGAGCTCGTCGACGGCTCGTTGATGCTGAACATGCGAAGCAACCGCGGCAAGCACCGCCGTCTCGTCGCGGTCAGCAAGGACCGCGGGGAGACCTGGACCGACGTGAGGGACGACCCGACGCTCGTCGAGCCGGTCTGCCAGGCGAGCTTCATTCGCTACACGACCACACGCGACGGCTACGCGAGGAATCGCCTGCTGTTCGCTAACCCGGCCAGCACGAAGCGCGAGAACATGACCGTTCGCGTGAGCTACGACGAGGGCAAGACGTGGCCCGTTTCGAAGGTGGTCCATTCCGGTCCCGCGGCCTACTCGTGCCTGGCGATCGCGTCCGACGGCTCGATCTGCCTGCTTTATGAGCGTGGCAAGAAGAGCGCCTACGAGGCCATCACGTTCGCGCGCTTCAATCTCGCGTGGCTCACCGACGGCAAGGATTCGCTACGCAAGGCTTCCAAGTAGGCCGCGACGGGCCCGGCATATTCCGTTGCCTGCCGGCATCCAAACATAGAGTCCGCCGCAGGGCGGGACCAGCGCATTGCCCGGTAGGCAGCCGGCGGACTGATGCCCTGCGTACCTGTTTCCCATGCTGTGAAATGCCGAGATCGTGACGAGACCGACGCCAGACGCCCCGTTTTGGGATTTCAAAATGCCCGTCGCTGAGACCAACCGAACAAAGAGCAAGCTCCAGGAGCTCACGACACTGCTGCAGAAGCACGCATCCATGTTGATCGTGCTTCAGGACAACCCGGATCCGGACGCCCTCGGCGCGGCCGTGGCGTTACGCAAGCTGGCCAACGTCGCCGCGGGCATGCAATGCTCCTTCGGCGCGGGCGGGACCGTCGGCCGAGCCGAGAACCGCGCGCTGGTCAACTACTTGCAGCTAAACATCCGTCCGCTGGCCCAACTCAGCTCGGACCGATTCGACGTGGTGGCCATGGTCGATACGCAGCCCGGCCAGGGGAACAACTCCCTCCCGGAGGACTTCCACGTCAGCATCGTCATCGACCACCACCCGCTCCGGCCGGAGACACGGACCGTCGAATTCCGCGATGTTCGAAGCCGGTACGGCGCGACGTCGACGGTTCTCTGCGAGTACCTGATGGAGGCGGAGATGGACATCGACGTCGAGATCGCAACCGCTTTGCTGTACGGCATCCGGAGCGACACGCAGGACTTCGGCCGCGAGGCCACGCAGGCCGACATCCAGGCCTACGGGATCCTGTATCCGCTCGCGAACAAGCGTCTGCTCGGGACCATCCAACGAGGTCAGGTCCCCACCGCCTACTTCCAGATGCTTGCCGCGGGGCTCGAGAACGCCCGATTGTGCGGGCGCTGCGCCTACAGCGATCTCGGCGTGATCGACAATCCGGACATGATCGCCGAGGTGGCGGACTTGCTGCTGCGCCACGAAGAGGCGGACTGGGCCCTTACCTGGGGATATTGCGACGGCGTCACACTGCTCAGCCTCCGCACGGAATCCCCCAGCCAGGAAGCCGACGCCGCCATCAAGCGTGTGGTGCGCGGCAAGGGGAGCGGCGGAGGCCATCACACGATGGCGGGCGGGCAAATCCCGTTGATGAAGTCCACCGCCACCCATCGCCGCGAGCTCGGACGACTCATTCGCGATCGATTCCTCAAGGCCGCCGGGCAACAAGCTTGCAGCTGTCGACGTCTTCTTTGACGCCTGACATCCTCCGGCGCCCCTGTTGACGACGAGGGCCGAGACCGAGGGCGGCCGCATTTCGGTTGCTCTGTCTGCTTGCGAAGATACTGAGCCGATGTCTCCGAACGGCCGATACCGGATGAAATAGCCGAGCGAAGCCGATACGATACGTCACAATGAAGGTTGCCCTGGCACAACTCAATTCCGTCGTCGGCGATGTGCCGAGGAACGTAGGCCGAATCCGGGAAGCCATCGCGTCCGCGGCGTCGCAAGGCGCGGAGCTGATCGTCTTCAGCGAGCTGTCGTTCACCGGCTATCCCCCGCGGGACCTGCTGGAGGACCCTTCCCTCATCGACGCCAACGTCGCCGCCCTGGACGAGATCGCGGGATGCTGCCATGGAATTGCCGCCCTCGTCGGTTTCGCGCGACCGGCCACCGAGAGCTTCGGCCCCGAGCTGGAGGACGCCGCCGCACTGCTGGTCGAAGGAGAGATCCGACAGGTCTTCGTCAAGTCGCTCTTGCCGAACTACAGTGTGTATGACGACCCGCGCTACTTCCGGCCGGGCCGAGGTCCCGGCCGGTTCGAGTGGGACGGCCAGGTCGTCGGTGTGACCATCTGTGAGGACCTCTGGGATTCCACCGCGCTGGGGAGGGACCTGTACGGCCTCGACCCGATCGGCATGTTGGCCGACCGGGGTGTCGACGTCGTCCTCAATGTCTCCGCCAGCGGGTTCCAGCGTGGCAAGATTCGACAGCGAGAGGACCTCATCGCCCGGCAGGCACGTCGCTGCGGAGCACCCCTGCTCTACGTGAACCAGGTCGGCGGCAACGACGAGATGGTCTTCGACGGCTGCAGTTGCGCCTTTTCCGCCTCGGGGGACTTGCTCGGCCGCGCGGCGGCCTTCCGCGAAGACCTGCTTCTCGTCGACACCGACGCCGGCGCCGCACGTTGCGAACCGCATGGCGAGGAAATGGAGCGGCTCGCCGAGGGCCTCAAGCTCGGTCTGCGCGACTACGTCCTCAAGAGCGGATTCGAGGGCGTCGTCCTCCCGCTGAACGGCGACGTCGGCTCGGCCGTCGTGGCGCTCCTGTCGGCCGAGGCCCTCGGACCCGAACGCGTCGAGGCGATCATCGCCGCCGACCGGAACGCGACCGATGCCCCAGCCTCCGCGCATCAACTCGCCGAGGGCTTGGGGATTCGAACTCGCGTGGTCTCGACCCAGGAAGCCGAGGACGCTTTTATGGCTTTCCGCCCCCCTACGACGGACCACGAGGCCGGGACCGTCCGCGACCGCTATGCCAACGCCGTTCGAGGCACGCTGGTCTCCGCAACCGCCGAGGCCGCGGGCCGGTTGGCCCTGGCGACCTCGGACAAGACCGATCTCGCCCTCGGTCGGTGCACCGCCGCCGATGTGATGCCCGGCTCGCTGGCGCCCGTCGGCGATGTGTTCAAGTCGGAACTGAGATCGCTGGCAGCCCATCTCGGCCACCGCCCGCCACGGGCCCAGCCGGTAGACCTCAAGGCGTGCACGGGCCATGCCCCTGATGTGGACGATCCCGACGGAGTTACGGTGGACGGTATCCTTGCCCGATACATCGAACAGGGACAGGCGGGCGAGAAGATCGTCGGCGACGGATTCGACCGCGATCTCGTGAAAGGGACGTTGCGGCGGCTGCACCGTTCGGAGTATCGTCGCAAGCAGGCACCCATGGTCCTCATGGTGAGCCCGCGGGCCTTCGCCGGCGGTTGGCGGTTTCCCGTGGCTCGTCATTACGACTGACCCATGGAGACGGAGCAGGAACGCATGCCGGAGAATCGGCGGAACTGACCCCGCTGAACCCTGCGGGCCGCCCGGGGTTGACTGGGGTCGGCCCGGAATGGGCCTTTGCAGCCGGATGGACGGAGACTCGTCGATGGGAGACAGCGTGAAGCGCGAGATGCACGGGAGGGGCTACTTTGGAGGACAGTATCAGCCCATCAGCATGGACCGCATCGGGCGGGTCCATCAGACATCGCTCCGCGTCCTGGAGGAGATCGGAGTTCGAGTCGATCTGGAGGAGGCGCGGGACATCTTTTCCGCCGGCGGTGCGCACGTGGACGAGGACGAGAACCGCGTCTTCATCGGGGCCAAACTCGTCGAAGAGGCCCTGCACTCCGCCCCGCACAGCATATGGCTCTGTGGCGGCACAGAGGAGCAGGACCTTCTTGTCGAGGGGCAACGGACCTACTTCGGCACCGGCGGGGCGGCCGTCAAGGTGGTCGACCTCGAAACACAGCACGTCCGATCGAGTCAGCTCAAGGACATCAAGGACTTCGCCCAGCTCGTCGAGGCGCTGCCGAACATCCACTTCTACGTCATTCCCTGCACGGCACAGGACATTCCCGAAGAGCATCAGGCCGTCAACGAGTTCTACGCGGCCTTGTCGAACACGCAGAAGCACGTGATCGGCCCGGTCTACACACCGACCGGGGCGCGGCAGGTCATCGCGATGGGCAAGATGCTCTCCAAGCCGAACGTCACGCTTCAGAGCCGACCGTTCTTCTCCATCGTGATCAGCTGGATGAACAGTCCGCTCTGCTTCGACTCGTTAGGCACCCAGACGCTGATCGAGGTGGTCAAGCAGCGCATCCCCGTCACCTTGTCCTCCGCGCCCATGGCCGGTGCGACCTCGCCCATCACCCTGGCCGGCACCTTGGCCCAACTCCACGCCGAAGAGTTGGCGGGCATCGTCTTCACACAGCTCGTCAGCCCCGGCGCGCCGGTCATCTACGGCGGGATCCCCTCGATGGCCGACATGCGACGGCTCAAGTACATCGGTGGGGGTGTGGAGTTCGGCATGATGAACGCGGCGATCGCCCAGCTTTCGCACTACATCGGCATTCCCAACCACAACTCCGCCGGCATCACGGAGGCCAAGATCCCGGACATCCAGGCGGTCTATGAGAAGTCCTTCGCCGTGCTCCAATGCGCGCTGTCGGGGTCGAACTTCATCCACCACGCCGCGGGAATTCTGGAATCGCTGCTGACCATCAGCCACACGCAAATGGTCATCGACAACGAGATCCTCGGCATGGCGATGCGGGCCGTCCGCGGTATCGATGTCGACACCGATACGATGGCCTTCTCCACGATGTTCCAGGTAGGCCCGGGCGGCAGTTACCTCACCACCGACCACACGCTCGACCACCTCACGAGCGAGTTCATCGAACCCATGCTGGCCGATCGCAGCGACCGTGCCCACTGGGAAGACGCCGGCATGGAGGCCATCGTCGAGAAGGCCAGACGACGCGCTATGGAGATCCTGGCCGAGCAGGGCGCCCGAGACCCACAGAGCTTCATCCCGCCCCAAGACGATCAGAGCATTCGCGAGCACTACAAGATCATCGACGCGTGACCTGCTGCGGCGCTTCCGCGGGCGCACGACCCTGCGCCCCGGTCCGACTCGTGGGCCATACCTCAATGCCCCTGGAACGGCTGCGTGGCCGCAGACGAGGCCTGCGTGGTCGCCCGGAGCTCGTCCTTCAGCGTGGGATGAAGCATCTCCGCGAAGCGCTCCGCCAACAGCGTCACCCGCGGACCGGGAATCATCGCAAACCCCTTTGTCAGGAAGTAGACGCGATTGTTCTGGATCGCCGGTAGTGGCCCGAGTTCGGCCCACTGGGCGATCATCCGCTCCCGCTGCGCGGCAGAGAGATTCCGCTCCGGCTGAATCTCGACGATCACGTCGGGCCTGCGGAGCAGGAGCTCGCTCGCCGTGATCTTCGGATAGAGCACGTCGGTCTCGGCGAACACGTTCCTCCCGCCGGCCACCGCGAGCATCTCCGAGATAAAGCCCTTGCCGTTCGTCGTGTAGAGCGTCTTGATCGCCTCCAGCGGTCGCGACATGGAGAGGAAGACATCCTGCCGGGGCCGATCGCTTACCAACGCCCCGATCGCCTCCAACGTGGACCGGATCTCTTCGACGAGCGCCCGCGCGCGATCATGGCAGCCTAGCGCCTCACCGATCTGTTGAATGGCGAAGAGCAATCCGGCCAGGTCGTTCACGGAGGTGCGAAGCATCGACAGCTTGTTCTGTCGACAAAGCTGGGTCACCTTGTCGTGCTCACCATGGACGAGAACCAGATCGGGCCGCAGGGCGAGGATCTTCTCCAGATCAGGATCCATGTATCCGCCACACTTGGGCAGCGCGCGGGCCTGCGGCGGGTACGCGCAGAAGCTCGTAACACCCACAAGCCGCTCGCCTTGCCCCAACGCGAAGACGATCTCCGTCAGATGCGGCGCCAACGACACCACGCGAGTCGGCTTCGATCCAGACGCCGATCCCCTCGTGGCAGCGCGCGGCCCGGCATCCCGATCACATCCGACAAGCCCGACCGCCGCACCGATCGCCGCCGCCACCCACGCACAGCGACAGCCGCGGGGAAGGCAGGCGCGACCGACTTGTCGTTGGATAGAAATCACGTGGCCTCCTGTCCGTCGCTACGCTCGATGCGTCCGCGCAGCGCGTGTCCCGGTGAACGCACCCTCGCAGCCGCCTTCGCAGTCTACCACGCCACTGCGGACCGGGCCATTCGGCGCGCCCCGCGGACAACCGTATACTATGATCCGAGCTACTCGCAGCCCCTACCCTCTTCTGTCAGGAGCGAAACCGCATGAGCCCTGTGCAGCGATGTTGTCCCGCAGAAGCGCGCACGAGCCGATGGGTGATCCCCACGCTGCTGGCCCTTGCCGCGGTCGCCGCTTCCACCGATGCCGCCCAAGGCCGAAAGAACCTTCTTACCAACGGCGGCTTCGAAGACGGCACTCTCGGCTGGCAGGTCGACCCCAAGCAACGCGTCCTCCTCGACGCCAAAGCAGCGCGGAAGGGCCGTGGCTGCGTCTTCGGGGAGGTCAGCAGCCCGAATCGTCACTGCTCGCTCGTCCGCAACGTCCGTGTCCGGCAGAAGAACCTCTACGAGTTCGAAATCTGGGCCCGTGCGACGAACGGCACCAAGCTCGTGCTCTGGGTCGTTCAGCCCGGCGCCAAGCAGCGAACCATGGTCTCCGTGTGGCAGAACGTCACGTCGAAGTGGAAACGCTACACCACGCCCATCACCGCCACGGCGGACGGAGAGATGACCCTCCGGATTATCGCGCCTTCCTCCCACGGCGCACCGGTCGGCACGATGTGGCTCGACGACGTCGCCATGTATGAGACGCGCATGCCCGAATGCCTGAACATCAGCGAGGGAAAGGGCTTCAACGACGAACCCACGATGGCCCTCGCCGACGACGACGGCGTCTACGTCGCCTGGCTCAGCTTCCGCGATGAGCAGGACACGCTCCAGGTCGCAAGGCTTCGTCCCAAAGGCGAGGCCTTCGAGAAGCTCGGACGCTGGCAGGTCCCGACCCGTGAAACAACGGGACTGATCGACCCCGCGCTCGTGCCTGCCGGTGACGGGGCGATGCTCCTCTACGCCGCGGAGAGCAAGGGCGACTGGGACATCCACGCCGTGTCGATCTCGAAGGACGGCCTCGGCAAACCCTCGCCCATCTGCCCCGCGCCGGGCACGGACGTCCGTCTCGTCGGCGTTTGGCGCGCCGGCACGCTCTTCGTGGCGTGGGAATCCAACCGCGACGGAGTGCGGCAGATCCTCTTCAGCGAGAGCGCTGACGGTGCATTCGCTGCGCCGAAGACCGTCAGCCATTCCGACGCCGCGGGCTACTCCCCCTCGATCGCCCTGCTCGATAGCGGTGAGCTATGCGTCGCGTGGCACAGCTTTCGCGGGAACAACTACGACGTCTATCTCCGGCGGCGCTCCGAGGACGGATCGTGGGCAGACGCGCGCCGACTCACGCGGGCCCCCACGATCGACCGGCATCCCGTCCTCGTCGCCCGCGGGAACGACCTCTGGCTCGCCTACGAGAACGCCCAGATCAACGGATACCGGATCGGCGCGACGAACCGCCGCCGACTTATCGTCGCGAAGGTCACGCCCAACGGCCTGCTCGCCCCCCGAGGCTACGCGAACAAGCCCCTCTTCCAACGCCGTTGCGAGGCGGCGGACGCGGCGTTTGACGCAAAGGGCCGGCTCTGGATCGCTCATCTCCAGCCGCGATTGCCCCGCGCCGGATGGGACCCGTTCCTCATCGGCTACGCCGGCACGCAGTGGAGCGAGTTGCGCCGCGCCTCCGGACAGAAGGGCCTGGACCGCGCCCCGTCGATGGCGATTCTCGGCAACCGCGCGATCCTGGCCATCCAGAGCGACAACGTGCCCGGCGGGTGGAAGAACGCGGGCAAGACCGCCACGGCCGAGAGCAACGTCTATCTGTGCTCTATGAACCTCGGCCACGCACCGAAGGCCTCCACGATGGCCGTCACGCCCCTAACGGAGCCGAACGAGCCGTTTGAGGCCGCCGACTTCCGCATGACCTACGGCGAGGCAGCCCCCTCCTCGAGGATTTCCTATGAAGGCAAGAGGCTGGAGCTGCTCTATGGGAGTCTCCACGAGCACTCGGACGTCTCGGTCTGCAACCGGTGCGGCGACCAGTCGCTCGACGAAAGCTACCAGCACATGCGGGACATCGCCCGGCTCGACTTCGCCTGCATGACCGATCACGGCTACAACCAGAATCCGTACATCTGGCACTACTCGGCCAAGAAGGCCCGCATCCACGACGATCCCAACCGCTTCACCACGTTCCTCGGATTCGAGTGGACCTCGACGTTCGAGAAGTACAGCGACGAGCACCCCTACGGCTACTACGGCCATCGCAACCTGATCCTGTCCGACCTCTACTTTCCCCGGTGGTGGAACGCCCGCGACGGCATGACGCCGAGCGAGCTGTGGGCCGAGCTGCGGGCCATGGACGCGGACTTCGTGCACATCCCGCACCAGCTCGCCGACACCGGAAACGTGCCCTGTGACTGGTCGTTCCACGACGAGAAGGCCCAGCCCGTCGCCGAGATCTTCCAGGTCCGCGGCTCCTACGAGTACATAGGAGCGCCGCGTCAGGCGAAGCGGAGCACGCCGAAGGGCTACTATCTGCAGGACGCGTGGGCCCGCGACATCGTCATCGGCGTCATCGCCTCGCCCGATCACGGCGGCGGGATCGGCAAGGTGGCCGTCTTCTCCCGAGACCGGAGTCGCGAGGCCATCCTCGACGCTCTCCGCTCTCGCCACTGCTACGGGACGACGGCGGCGAAGATCTTCCTCGACGTCCGCGTTAACGGCCGGCTGATGGGCGAGAAGATCGATGCCCCCGAGGGCAAGCCGGTCGTCGTGACCATCCGTGCGGACTGCCCCGGCGAGATCGACCGCATCGAGGTCTGCCGCAGCAACGAGTTTATCCACTGCCGGCGGCCCGCCTCTCGAAGCACGGGGTTCACGTTCGTCGACGAGGATCCCCTTTCGGGCAAGAGCTACTACTACGTCCGGCTGATCCAGAAGGACGAAGAAATCGCCTGGACCAGCCCCGTCTGGCTTGGCTATGAGCAAGGCGCGCAACCTTGAGCGCGGCGGCCTGAGGGCAAAGCGGGTTCCATCCAACTCGCGTAACCATTGCGGCAGCCCCCCGATTCCTTTCCGCGCTTCTGCAATCGCTCCATTCAGAGCCCGCCTGGCTCCCCCGGCGAAGCCATCGCGAAGCCGGGTCCTCGGGCCGGTCGATCCCCAGCGGTCATCAGGATGAGCCAACGCTTGAGACCCAGCTTCGCCAACGGGGGCGGGCCTCATATCTCGACTTGTCAACTTGTGATTCGTCGACGTTTCGCCGGACCCTACTTCGGCGGCCCGATGCGGTCGATCTCCCACGCCGCGCGCAGGGGCTTCTTCGTGTCCGTCCGGCGAACGGGGTTGATTCGGATCGACGTTACCCGCTTCCCCTTCCACTCCGGATGCTTGCCGAGCTCCAGCCGATACGTGTGTAGCTTGCCGTCGCCCCGAATCGGAAACCGGATGGACAGCCGCTCGCACATCCGTGGCCGATCCGTCGTCGCCCAATAGAACTGGGCCATCTCACCCGCCGAGGCCGCCATCGTGATTTCGAGCAGGGGATAGTCGTCCCCGGCCACCGCCTCGGTGAGCTTCGCCACCAGAAATCCCGGGCAATCGATCTCGCCGACGAGCTTGCCGCCCGTCACCCGCTTCCCCGAAATCCCCCGGAAGCCCGCCCAATACAGCTCCTGGTATGGCTCGTCGAAGTCGAACTCGATCTTCGTCGGCGGCACCATCCTCTCGGCCTTCCGGGCCATGCCGAGCCACGGGTCTTCGATCTCCTTCATGAAGTCGTAGATGCGCCCGCGGAGGCGTTGCTCGACATTCGTCAGCTCTGGCTTGCCGATGAGGTTGTGCATCTCGTTCGGATCCGCGTGCATGTCGTAGAGCTGATCGATCTGTGGCGGCCAGAAGTTCAGGCAGTACTTGTAGCGATCGGTCCGCACCATCCGCATCTGAAGATGCGGCGTGGCGAAGCTCGTGAACACGGCGTCGTGGTGCTTCTCGGCCTTGCCGGTCAGCACGGGGCGGAGGGACTTGCCCTGCACGCCGGCCGGAATCCGCCCACTACCGAAGTCGACCAGCGTCGGCATGAGGTCGACCGAACTCGCGAGGGCCTTCGTCGATCGCCCCTTCGGGACCACGCCCGGCATGCGGACGACCAGCGGCACCCGCATCAGGTCGTCGTACATCATGTACGCCTTGAAGATGCACCCGTGTCCGCCGCAGAAGTTGCCGTGGTCGGTCGTGTAGATCACGAGCGTGTCGTCCGCCAGGCCCAGCTCGTCGAGCGTGTTGAGGAGCCGACCGATCTGTGCGTCGATGTAGCTGACGAAGCCGTAGTAGTGCGCGATGAGCTCACGGTATTCGCGCTCGGTCCAGGCGGGTCGGTCCAGCAGATCCCACATCTCCCCCTCGAAGACGAGCTGCCGCTTGAGCCGGGCACGCTCCTTGGCGAGGTCGATCCCGCGCATTCGCCAACGCCCCTCGCGGTTGCTCTCCGGCGCGCGCTCCATCGGGTCGTCGATGGTCGGGGGCAGGACGACATCCTTCGGATCGTACATCTTGTCCCACGGTTCGGGAGGCGTGATCGGCCGATGCGGGCCCTCATAGCTTACGCCCAGACAGAACGGCCGTCCCGCGCTCCGCTCGCGTCTGAGGTAGGCGATGGCCTCGTCGGTGAGGTATGTCTCAATGAAATGCTCCTCGGGCACGACCGAATGGCCGTCCTCGATCACGGAGTGGTGACCGCCGCGGACCTTCTTGCCTGGCCGCGGCTCGTTTAACCCCTTCTTCTTGAGGTACGCGACATAGTCGGCGCCCTCATGAATGCCGTCCTGGAACCCGTTGCGAGCCCGCTTCGGGTCCAACGGCGGCGGCTTGTATGGCTTCAGGTGCGGCAGTTGGCCGTCCTCGCCCCGGACGAACCACCGGTTTCCGCGAAGATGCCACTTGCCCATCCACGTGGTGTGGTAGCCGGCGCGGCCCAGCTCGCGCGCGAACGTGGGGAGCTTCGGATCGAGCTGGACGCCGTTGACGATCACGCCATGGCTCTGCGGGTGCAGGCCGGTCATGAGGCTCGCCCGAGACGGCGAGCACGGAAAGGCCGCGATGTAGTAGTTGTCGAACCGCATCCCCTCGGCCGCGAGCCGATCCAGATTCGGTGTCTGGACCACAGGATTGCCGTACACGCCGGTCACGTCCAGACGATGCTGATCGGTCATGATGAAGAGGATGTTGGGACGGCGCCGGCTCTCCTCGGCGTCTGCCCGCTCCGCGCGTAAGGACACCCCTACGCTCGCGCCCAAAACGCCCTTCATGAAATCCCGTCTGTGCATCGTCATCACGCTCGCTCCCCAGTTTGCCGCGACGAAAGAAGTAGATCCGCTTGGACATCACTCTTGTCCGATGCCTCATGGATGTCAACCGGCGAGCGGCACAACCGGTTCGCAGTCCGCGGCGTTCTGTTACAATGCCGCCCACGCCCTGCAAGGCAAGCGCGCAACATGTCGCGCCGGGCCACCCGCATTGACGTTCTCATCGATGAGGAGACAAACAAACATGGTCACCATAGCGCCACCGTCACGAATCCCCCAACGGCTCTTGTTGTTCGCATCCGTTTTTTGCATGGAGCTTGCTTCCGCCGGCGCCGCGGCGGAGTTCCGAAGCGCCTGGCCGGAGGACATCGAACGTACGTGGGTAGGCGCGGACTGCTGGGCGAACCGCCTGCAAGACTGGCGCATCGCCGACGGACGCCTCGAATGTGTGGAAGGCAAGCCGGGCAAGCCCATGCGAACGGTCCATCTGTTGACACGCCGGCTAAAACACAAAGCCGGCGGGTTCACCCTGTCCGTGCGGCTTGGTCTTATCGACAAGGAAGTCGGCGTATCCCCGCAGACGGCGGCGGGCTTCCTCATCGGCGCGGCGCCGACGCTCGACTACCGCGCCGCCGCGCTGGTCCATCACAGCGCCGGGCCGGGCGGCGGTCTCTTCGCGGGGATCGACGGCAAGGGGCGCTTGTTCATCAACGACTTCGCCCAGGTCCCGCCAAAGCGACGCCCCGGCCCGTATGCCGGCAAGACACTCGCGAGATCGGAGACGAAGGAGGCGATTCCCTCCAAGGTCGTCTTGCGTCTGGCAGCCGAGCCGGCCGGGGAGAAGTACCTCCTCAAGCTGACCGCACTCGATGCCGAAGGGACCAAGGCCCTCGGCACGCTATTGCTGAAGGACGTCGAATCGAAGCGGCTCGTCGGCAGCATCGCCCTGGTATCCCATCCGGGCGGGGGCAAGCCCAAGACCGGCCGATTCTGGTTCCGAGATTGGACGGTCTCCGGCGAGAGGATCGGGGTGCACGAGGATCGCACCTGCGGTCCGATCCTGTCAACGCAGTACACACTCAGCCGCGGCACGTTGAAGATGACGGCGCAGATGATGCCCCTCGGTGAGGCCGACACGCAGGGGGTACGGCTCGAGATCCGGAAGGACGGCACGTGGACGCCCATCGCCAAGACCAAGATGATCGTGCCGGGCCGGACGGCCCCGCTCCGCGTCGATCGTTGGGACGCGACCCGGGATACCCCCTATCGCATCGCCTACGACCTCCGGCAGCCCGACGGCTCGACGAAGACCTGTACTTGGTCCGGGACGATCCGTCGCGATCCGCTCGACAAGGCCACGATCACGCTGGCGGCCTTTACCGGCAATCACAACGTCCGCCACGGCGGCGTCGACCGCGGAAGGTTCGCCTGGAACGAGAGCGCCTGCTGGTTCCCGCACAACGACATCGTCGACTCCGTCGCGAAGCACAAGCCCGACGTGCTCTTCTTCAGTGGCGACCAGGTCTACGAGGGCGCCAGTCCGACCCGCCCGGAGGTCGGCTTCCTCGACTACCTGTACAAGTGGTACCTCTGGTGCTGGGCGTTCCGCGACCTGGCGAAGGACCGCCCCTGCCTGTGCACGCCGGACGACCATGACGTCTACCAGGGCAACATCTGGGGCGCGGGCGGGCGCAAGGCCCGCCGGCAGGACGACGGCGGGTACACCCGCCCCGTCGAGTTCGTCAAGATGGTCGAGCGGACGCAGACCAGTCACTTCCCCGACCCGTTCGACCCGACCCCGATCGCCCAGGGCATCGGCGTGTACTACTGCGCGATGAACTGGGGCAAGGTCAGCTTCGCCGTCGTCGAGGATCGCAAGTTCAAATCGTCGCCCACCGTCATGGTGCCCGAGGGCCGCATCGTCAACGGCTGGCCGCAGAATCCCGACTTCGACGCCGCAAAGCAATCCGACGTGGCCGGCGCGAAGCTGCTCGGACAGCGCCAGCTCGACTTCCTCCGTGCGTGGTCTCAGGACTGGTCGCACCACGCCGCGATGAAGGTCGCACTCTCGCAGACGCTCTTCTCGAACGTCGCGACGCTACCCCGCGCCGCCGGCAGCGACAAGGTCGTGCCCAAGCTGAACATCGTCAAGCCGGGCGAGTATCCGCCGAACGACCACAGGGTTTCGGATCACGATTCCAACGGCTGGCCCCAGAGCGGCCGAAACAAGGCGATCCGCGAGCTACGGCGCGGCTTCGCCCTCCACGTCTGCGGCGATCAGCACCTCGGCAGCACGGTGCAGTACGGCGTGGACGATTGGCAGGATGCTTCGTTCGCGATCTGCACGCCGTCCATCGCCAACTTCTTCCCCCGACGATGGTTCCCCGGCACGCCCGGAAAGAATCGCGAGCCCGGCGCGCCGAAGTACACCGGCGATTTCCTCGACGGCTTCGGGAACCACGTCACCGTGCACGCGGTATCCAACCCCGTCGACACCGGCCGCGAGCCGCGGGCCCTCCATAGCAAGGCTCCCGGCTATGCCGTCGTGAACATCAACACGGAGACGCGCGAGTACACGCTCGCGAACTGGCCGCGATGGGAAGACCCGTCCAAGCCGGGCGCCAACCCCTATGCCGGCTGGCCTGTGAAGGCAACACAGGCCGAGAACTACGGACGCAAAGCGGCTGCGTACCTCCCGACGATTCGCGTACGCGGCACGACCGACCCCG
Source organism: uncultured Planctomycetales bacterium (assembly GCA_964550865.1). Taxonomy (GTDB): domain Bacteria; phylum Planctomycetota; class Phycisphaerae; order UBA1845; family JAFGLZ01; genus JAFGLZ01. The sequence goes on along the minus strand of CAZKCX010000085.1, from coordinate 45 downwards.
TGATCCAAGTGATCGATGAGGGCGCCGGCGAAGTGGTCTACACGC